>JAHECG010000035.1:0-14343 GCA_024641855.1 Betaproteobacteria bacterium
TCCACCGAAGGGGCACACGGGATTCTCCCGTAATCTCTCAGGTACCCGAACAGAGGGGTGAAATGTGGCAGGACTGGTAGCGAATTGCTGTTGGCCTCGCACTTTGGCTCCACTGCTTTTTCGATTCAATTAATCGGTACATCAATGCTTAAACAAACTGCACTAAATGCCGCACACCGTGCCATGGGCGCAAAAATGGTGGATTTCTCCGGCTGGGATATGCCGATCCATTACGGCTCGCAAATCGAAGAGCATCATCAAGTCCGGCGCGATGCTGGGATGTTCGATGTTTCGCATATGCTGGCGATCGATCTCGAAGGCCCATTGGCGCGAGAATTTCTGAGCCATTTGCTGGCAAATAATGTCAGCCGATTGCAGGTTCCAGGCAAGGCGATGTATTCCTGCATGCTGAATCAGCAAGGTGGGGTGCTGGATGATTTGATCGTTTACTTCTTGCGTGAAGATTGGTTTCGCATCGTAGTAAACGCTGCGACTTGTGAAAAAGACTTGGCGTGGATGCAAGCGCAGAGCGCATCATTTCCCGGCATCACTTTACTACCGCGACGCGAGATGGCGATCGTGGCGGTGCAAGGTCCGAATGCCCGTGAGAAAGTATGGCAAGCCGTGCCGGAGATTCGCTTGGCCACTGAATTGCTGAAGCCTTTTCAAGCGGCTGCATGTGACTCATATTTTGTCGGTCGTACCGGTTATACCGGCGAAGATGGTTTTGAAATCATTCTGCCGACTGCGCAAGCGCCGGTCTTCTGGCAAGCCTTAAGTGCAGTTGGCGTGAAACCGATTGGCTTGGGCGCGCGCGATACCTTGCGCTTGGAAGCGGGTATGAATTTGTATGGCCAAGATATGGATGAGTCGGTGACGCCACTTGAATCCGGTCTAACTTGGACGGTAGATATGGTGGCTGAACGCGACTTCATCGGTAAAGCTGCGCTCAAGGAGCAAGTGCTGCAGCGTGATTTATGCGGTTTGGTGCTGCTGGATAAAGGCGTATTGCGCAGCCATCAGGTAGTGCGTACTACGCATGGCGAAGGCGAAATCACCAGCGGCAGTTTTGCGCCGACGCTGGATAAGTCGATCGCGCTGGCGCGCTTGCCTAAAAATATCGCCGTTGGTGAGTTAGTGCAGGTGGCGGTACGGGATAAATTATTGTCGGCGAAAGTGGTGAAATATCCTTTCGTTCGCAACGGAAAAAGTTTAATCGAATAGGGAGCAGGGCATGTCAATTCCAGGTGATTTGAAATATACGAAGTCTCATGAATGGGTGCGCGTTGAAGCCGACGGCACGGTGAGTGTGGGTATCACGCACCATGCACAAGATTTGTTGGGCGACATGGTGTATGTGGAAGCGCCGAGCGTTGGCCGTCAAGTAACTGCTGGTGCGGAATGCGCCGTGGTTGAATCGGTCAAAGCAGCATCTGATGTATACGCGCCGATTGCCGGCGAAGTCGTTGCGGTCAATACGGAAGTCAGCGATTCCCCAGAAAAAATTAACCAAGACGCGTATAGCGCCTGGATGTTCAAACTCAAACCCGCGAATGCGGCAGATGTGAATGGTTTGCTGGACGCAGCCGCGTATCAGGCGGTCGTCGAAAGCGAAGCGCACTAATTAACAAATTAATTGGGGTCAGAGTCGAATTAATTAAATCGACTCTGACCCCAATTAAATAGAACGAGAATTTGTATGCCTTTTATTCCTCATACTGAAGCTGATGTCAGCGAAATGCTCGCCGCAATTGGTGTGGCTAGCATTGATGATTTGTTCGATGAAATTCCGGAGAGTCTGCGCAGTGGCGGTCTGACGAAAGTGCCAGAAGGCTTGTCGGAGATGGAAGTCGCGCGCTTGATGCAAGACCGCGCTGAGCGCGATGGCCGTTATCTGAATTTCATCGGTGCCGGTGCCTATGAGCATCATATTCCGGCGGCGGTGTGGCAGATCGTGACGCGTGGCGAATATTATTCTGCGTATACGCCATATCAAGCCGAGGCCAGCCAAGGCACTTTGCAATTGCTGTACGAATTCCAAACCATGATGGCTTCGCTGACGGGTATGGATGTGTCGAATGCCAGTTTGTACGACGGTGCATCGGGATTGGCCGAAGCGGTGTTGATGGCGGTGCGTGCACATCGCGATTCACGTCGAATTCTGTTACCGAAGACGGTGCATCCGCATTATCGTCGCGTGGTGGAAAATATTGTCTCGGCGCAAAACATCGAGTTGGTCGAGATTGATTTTGATTTGAAAACGGGTGTGACCGGCACTCTGTCGAGCGAAGGCTTCGCGGCACTCGTGATACCACAGCCGAACTTCTTCGGTTGTTTGGAAGATGTCGATCGGCTCACCGATTGGGCGCATGCGCAAGGTGGTCTGGTCATCGGTTTGGTCAATCCAACAGCGCTTGCCCTGCTCAAGCCGCCCGGTCTCTGGGGTACAAAGGGCGCGGATATAGCGGTAGGCGAAGGGCAACCGTTAGGCGCGCCCTTATCTTCTGGCGGACCGTATTTCGGCTTTATGTGCTGCAAGCAAGCCTTGGTGCGACAGATGCCAGGTCGCATCATCGGGCGCACCGTCGATCTCGATGGCAAGCCGGGTTTTGCGTTGACGTTGCAGGCGCGTGAGCAACATATTCGCCGCGCGAAAGCGACCTCCAATATTTGTACCAATCAAGGTTTGTTGGTGACGGCTGCGACGATCTATATGTCGCTACTTGGCCCGGAAGGTTTGAGGCGTGTCGCGACTGCTTCACATGCCAACACGCAGCAATTAGTCTCGCAACTCACGCAGATTCCAGGTGTGCGCTTAGCTTTCGATCGGCCAAAGTTTCATGAAGCCGTGTTGCAATTGGATGCGCCAGTGGCGGGTGTTTTGCACGCACTAGAAGCGCAAGGCATCACCGGCGGCTACGATCTCACTTACCTATATCCAGAACTCGGACATGCATTGTTGGTGTGTGCGACGGAAACTAAAACAACAGCCGATTTACAAAAGTTCGCCGATCAGTTGGCGCGCATCATGGGGCGGCAACAAGCAGCGCCGCCATGCCCGATTCAACCTAAAATTTAATCCGACAAGGAGAGCGTTATGAGCACAGTTACGTTGGAAGGCAATCCGTTGCACGTCGAAGGTCATTTCCCACAACCCGGCGAAAAAGCGCACAGTTTTATGTTGGTGGATAAGGATTTAAACGATGTGGCTTTGTCGCACTTCAAGGGTAAGCGCAAAGTGTTGTCGATTGTACCGAGTTTGGATACGCCGACTTGCGCCGCTTCGACACGCGTCTTTAACGAGAAAGCCTCCAGCTTACCCAACGCTGTGGTGATCGTGATTTCTTCCGACCTGCCATTCGCGCAATCGCGCTTCTGCGGTGCGGAAGGTTTAGATAATGTGATCACGCTTTCCACTTTACGCGGCCGTGATTTTCATCGCGATTATGGTGTGCTGATTACCGAGCATCCGTTAACTGGACTGACTGCGCGCGCAGTGATCGTACTGGATGAAAACGACACCGTGATCTATTCGCAACTGGTGCCGGAAATCGCCGATGAGCCGGATTACGATGCTGTACTGGAAGTCTTGAAGTAAAGAAAGTTTTCTAAATGTTGATATTTGAATTATCCCAAGCGGGCCGCAAGAGTCACGCGCAAATGCCACCGGCTGTCAGTAGCGATATTCCAGCCGAATTTTTGCGTCAGGATGCGCCGCTGTTGCCCGAGTGTTCCGAGATGGATGTGGTGCGGCATTACACGCGCTTATCGCAAAAGAATTTCTCTATCGATACGCAGTTCTACCCGCTCGGTTCTTGCACCATGAAATATAATCCGCGTGCCTGCAATACGTTGGCGATGTTGCCGCAGTTTTTGGCGCGCCATCCCAGTGCAGCGGCGCCGACCGGTCAGGGTTTCTTGGCGTGTATGCATGAGTTGCAAGAGATGTTGAAGGATGTGACTGGCATGGCGGCGGTCAGTCTTTCGCCGATGGCAGGAGCGCAGGGTGAGTTTGCCGGCGTGGCGATGATACGTGCGTATCACATGGCGCGTGGCGATACGGCGCGCACCGAGGTGTTGGTGCCGGATGCTGCGCACGGCACCAATCCCGCAACCGCCGTGATGTGCGGTTATACGGTGAAAGAAATTCCGACCAATCGCGATGGCGATGTGGACTTGGATGCGTTAAAACAAGCGGTCGGACCACATACCGCAGGCATCATGTTGACCAATCCTTCTACCTTGGGTGTGTTCGAACGACGCATTCAGGAAGTGGCGCGCATCGTGCACGAAGCGGGTGGTTTGCTGTATTACGACGGCGCAAATTTGAATGCGATTCTCGGTCGCGTGAAGCCGGGTGATATGGGCTTCGATGTGATTCACATGAATTTGCACAAGACCTTTTCCACGCCGCATGGTGGCGGTGGTCCGGGCGCTGGCCCGGTGGGTGTATCGGAACGCTTGATCCCGTTCTTGCCGATTCCCTTGGTGCATGAAGATCGCGGCGTGTATCGGCTGTTGGCCGAGCATGATCGGCCGCAATCGATCGGCCGCTTGTCGGCGCATATCGGCAATGCTGGGGTGTTGCTGCGCGCCTATATTTACGCGCGCTTGTTAGGACGTGAAGGTATGCACCGCGTGGCAGAATACGCCACCTTGAATGCTAATTATCTGATGGCGGAATTGAAAAAAGCCGGCTTCGATATCGCGTTTAAAAATCGTCGCGCCAGTCACGAATTTATCGTGACGCTCAAAGGACTCAAAGAACAAACTGGCATCAGCGCCATGGATGTGGCGAAGCGTTTATTGGATAAAGGCTTCCATGCGCCGACGACGTATTTTCCGTTATTGGTGCCGGAATGTTTGTTGATCGAGCCGACCGAGACCGAATCCAAGCAGTCATTGGATGCGTTTGTGGCCGCGTTAAAAGAGATTTTAGAAGAGGCGCATACCAATCCTGATTTAGTGAAGGGCGCGCCTTACACGACGCCGGTGCGACGTTTGGATGATGTGAAAGCTGCACGCGAGTTGGATCTGACTTGGAAGCCCGCTGCATGATGGAGTCGCCGCACAAAGGCAAAACAGGCCTGCGGCGCGTCATCAACGCCTTCTTTTATTCAATGGCCGGGATCGGCGCAGCCTTCAAAAATGAAGATGCCTTCCGCCAAGAAGTTATTCTTGCGGTAATACTAATCCCGTTGGCTTTTTTTCTGCCTGTGAGCAATATCGGCCGCGCCCTGATGGTTGGCGCGGTGTTGCTGGTGTTGATTGTTGAATTATTGAATTCTGGTTTAGAGGCAACTGTTGATCGCGTCTCAATCGAGAATCATCCCCTCGCCAAGCGCGCAAAAGATATCGGCAGCGCGGCGGTATTCGTCGCGCTGCTGAATGCTGCAATCGTTTGGGGTTTGGTGCTGCTAGGCTAGAACTTAGGCTGCGACCGCAGCTTCCAACAACTTCTTCAGTTCCCCGTTCTTGTACATCTCGGTCATGATGTCCGAACCGCCGATGAGTTCACCCTTCACATAAAGCTGGGGGAAAGTTGGCCAATTGGCGTACGAGGGTAGGCTATGGTAGATGTCCTGCTCAGCCAAGACATTGACGGCCAGAAACTCATTCAGGCCGCAAGCTTTGAGAATCTGCGCCGCATTGGAAGAAAAACCGCACTGCGGGAACTGCGGGGTGCCTTTCATGTACAGCACCACCGTGTTGTTGGTTACTTGATCTTTAATCGTATCTAAGCCGCTCATATCTGCTCCATATTCGTGTAAATAATACCTGACAAATTAAGTCAGGAATTATAAGGGGTCTGTTCGGGTGCGTCAATAGCTGCCCCGACCTGCTTAGATATGGGGATCCTTTGGCGAAATAAAAGCCTTGTGAAAAAGATGTCGTAACAGTAAAGGGAAAGGCATTTTTAGCCAGTGCGAGCGCACAAATAGCATTTGCAACGCGGGCCTAGTGAACCAGTCATCACAGCTCTCATGTCGCGGCTGGAAGGCTCTGGTAAATAGAGCATCCATTATATTCAGCGTCAGTCTGCCAGGCGCATATGGTTTAGTGGCTTGGATAATCGTAGCGGGGACAGGGGTATTGAGAATTTTTTTGGTGTAACGCAAGGCGTAGTAGAGCGGACGAGTTAAATCTAATTCCACGGCGCGGGGAATCAATTTTTCCCAAAATGCGGTGTCTTGTTGGCTGAAATGTCGGAGCAAGCTATCCAGGTCACTTAGATCTCGCAGGCCTTTATCAAATTCACCTTCATGAAATAAGTGTGTGGCGCTATGCAAAATCATATCGATGGGCGCTAGCACCATTAAGCCCGCAAAACCTGGAATAGGCACTGCGGCTGCAATCAGTTTCTGAGGATCGGGATGCATTCGCGCTGTTTCGGGCAGAATCGTGTGGTGAACATCCAATGCCGTTTGACGTGTGAGATGCGTCATGGGTGGGAGTTCGTGCATCCAAGTTCGGTAATAGCGTTGATCATAGGCGTCATGCAGAGTGGTGATCCAGCCATGAATTTTTAGCGCTAGTTCCACGTCGTCCAATTGAGTTTTTGCTACGAGAATATCAACATCTGAAAACAGGCGCCCTTGAGCGCTTGGGAGTTGCATAGCAGTATAAGCCGCGCCCTTTAGAAGGATGATCGGTTGCGGAATATCGCAGAGCGCACGTTGAATACAGGTGACTTCCCATAGGACAGCCTGCATTTGTCGCTGCACGACACCCAGGGTGGCTTCTAAGTGGGCTTTGGGTTGGTCTGGGACTAGAGCTAGTAGTTTTTGCGCTGCCAATAGACTGGCTAGTCGGCCCAGCAAATTAGTAGGTCTTGCTTGTCGAATTAACAAATCCCAGTCTGGAAGGCTGAGCTGGGCGATGGTGTCTGGGTTGACCAAAATTCGGGTTAATAGGCTGCGGTTTCTCATGCTTCAGACAATGTTTGAAAAGTGGCAATCGCTTGATCCAAACTGCTGTAAGTGAAATCGTAGCAATCGCATCGATCCACCAGTTCTGAAATGGTGTTAAATCCACCCAATCCAAGCATGCTGTAATTGAATGTGTTTTCGGCAATCTGCATAAAAGCGCTCGCTTTGTGGCGTTTCACCAATTGGGCCGTCGCATCAGCTTCATATTTAGGGAATACGATCCAGGCGGGCAGGGCTTCTTCGTGGCCGCGGCGAATGCTGTCGGTGGGTGCGCGCATATGCCCGACGGTACCCTTACTCGTATCAAGTGCCAACGGCCCTAGCGTGGCGGAAGGTTCAAAGTTTTGAATAATCGGAATGGATTCGTTCTTCAGGCTTACCGGACGACACATCGGGACGATGTTAATTTCGTCGGGGGTGACTAGCGTTAATTCATCGGACAGTAAGCGCCAACCGCGTAACGCCAGCGCGGCGCAGAGGGTGCTTTTACCAGAGCCAGGTGGGGCGGGCAATATGAGGGCGCGGCCATTCTTTTCGATTACCGCAGCATGAATCACAAGATGGCGATGATATTGAGTAGAGAAGCACCAATTCATTCCCCATTCCAGAAGCGGATAGGCTTGGTCTGCGGGTAACGGTTTGAACGGTACGTAGTTGTCAAAACGGAAGATGGCTTGAGGGGCTAGCCAACGCCGGAGATTGCTTGGGTGGCGAACGCTGACATGAAAATCTGCAAAAGCTTGATCGGCCTCGACTGGGTAATCGGCATATAGCAGGTGTAGTCCTTGGGCGATAGCGGGCAGGGGGGATTGAATGTGAATGGTAAAGACGCCAATGCGGATTTTGATGCCCGTGTGGCGCAGCTTGTGCGCAAGCTCTGGAGTGCTAAAACTGGAAACGTTCAAGGTTGTAATGATTCGATGAGCCCAAGTTGCACCAGGTGGGCAAGGGTCGCATCAATCATTGCGATTCTATCTTCGTCCACCATCTTCGAATCAGATGATAGCACGCAGCGGGTAAGCTCTTCCTGTGTGTGGGGGGCTTGAAGCAGATGAAGAATTTGGAAGGCGCTGGGTGTTAAATGGTGGGTGTCACCAGAAGCGGTGTCGTAGAGCACTGCGCCATCCGACCATTCCCGGTGAAGGTATTCGCGGCAGGTGCGCCAACGAATCATCTGGTTAACGAATTCGTCGGCGGGTGTGTTGCTCAAATCAGATCATTCTATTTAGTAAGAACAAGCAGGGTTTTTGGTGGTGGTCTCAAGTCCATCAGAAGTGATTAACTTGCAAAATGGTTGATTCTCGGCCAAATAGACGCTGTTATTGGTGTTCGGCAAGTTGCAGTTATGTAGATTTCCTTCATAAGTGCTGGAGAAGGTAGTTGCGGGCGCGCCCTTTTTATACATGCTGATAATTTCTTGCGGGGTATAGGCGCTTGGTTGGCCAATTTGGATGGATTTTAATGCGTTAAGATACGCGCCACAGGTATGCCAGTCGCGCGAACCATTATAATTTTGCAGAATATACATCATGGTTTTATCGGAGCCGTAGGCGCATGAACCGAACACGCTGGCAAATTTTGTTGGGTAATGCAGCGTAGCGCCTTTATTATTGCAAACTTTGTAAGGGTAGCAGCTGGAGGGCCAGTTCTCTGGGCAAGTTTTCCAATAACCCGGAGTACAAGCGATGCAGGAAACTTTAGTCCCGTGGCTGGAGGTATTTCCGGACATGCCGCCGGATCCGGTGCAAGAGTAGGTCGAGCCCATGACCGGCTTGCTGGCTAAGCTTAAAACGACACCGGAGCCTGCGATCGCTTTTGCGAAATTTCGGCGTGACTGATCTGCGCTATCGGTATGAATCCGTTGTGCGCTAGCATCGGGGTTGGGTTTAAGGGTCTTATCCATTTTTGATGTCCTCTGCTTGGAAACCCGCATTGGGGCTCCATTAAAACTGCGTGTCTAGGTACGGTGATTGGCTTATATTAAGCCGCCATACGTACATTTCATTTAAATATAAGCAATATTTACGCCAATAATCTCTAAAGCCTGCATTTCCATCGTTGGATCAATAGGATACGTTAAATATCTCAAGATGGCGAAAATTCGATTTCTAGTTAAATGTAAAATTTCCTGACAACTGCGCTAGCGGGATTTTTCTGACACTTATTCTTATTCTAGTAAAAATAAAGAGTTAAGGTTGAATTTGAGTTGCTTGGAGCTAGGTCAAGAAATGGCAAAAAATTCAACACTATTTATGATTTATTGCCGCTAGTTACGCGATCCAGGCCGTTGAAGTCACGAAAGCATCTTGCATCGGTATAACCCTGAGCAAGCAGTAAGGCGATGCATTGCGCGCCTTGGTTATAACCATGTTCAAACAGCAGATGGCCGCCGCGGGTAAGAAAAGTCGAGGCTTTTTGCGTGATCTCGCGGATAGCCTGTAATCCGTCCGCCCCGGATTGCAGTGCTTGGCGGGGCTCAAAGCGGAGATCGCCTTGCTGTAGATGCGGATCATTGCTTGCGATATAAGGCGGGTTGGAGACGATTACGTCAAACGGGATGGCTGGATCGAGGGAATTTAACCAGTCGCTTTCGATGAAATAAACATTGTGGACATCCAAGGCCTTCGCGTTGTGTCGTGCAACGGCCAGTGCGTGCAACGACGAGTCGATGGCGGTCACTAGCGCTTGCGGTCGTAATGTTGCCAGGGTAAGTGCAATTGCGCCGCTACCTGTGCCAAGATCTAAGACCCGCGTGGGTTGATTTAGCGGGATGTATTCAAGCGCCAGTTCTACGAGCAATTCCGTTTCTGGTCTCGGAATGAGGACATCGGAAGTGACATAAAATTCTAGGCCATAAAATTCGCGCCGACCAAGAATGTAGGCGATGGGTTCACCGTTTAATCGACGTTGAAGCAGAGCCTCAAAGACCGCTAAATTAACCGCATCAATAGCTTGTTCCGGGTTGGTTAGTAAATAAGTGCGTGATTGGTTCAATACGTGGCCAAGCAGCATATTGGCTTCAAGTCCTGCAACATTCGACTCGAGCGACAGTACGGCGCTTAACTGGGTACGCGCATCGCGGAGTAGTCTGGCGAACGAAGTCAAGCCGCTTGCTCGCCGAGCGCGGCGAGTTGATCGGCTTGGTATTGACTGGAGAGGGCTTGCGTCAACTCTTCCAGGTCACCATCCATAATGGCATCGATTTTGTACAGTGTGAGGTTGATCCGGTGGTCGGTGATTCGTCCCTGCGGAAAATTATAGGTACGGATGCGTTCAGAGCGGTCACCGCTCCCGATTAGCGATTTTCGCGTTGCCGCTTCTTTGTCGTGTTGCGCGCGCAATTGCTGATCTTTGATGCGTGCTGCCAGCACCGATAGCGCTTGGGCTTTGTTGCGATGTTGTGAACGATCGTCCTGACACTCGACGACGATGCCGGTGGGTAAGTGCGTGATGCGTACCGCGGAATCGGTTTTGTTGATGTGTTGACCACCTGCGCCGGACGCGCGATAGGTGTCGATGCGCAGCTCGGCGGGGTTTAACACAACATCGCTGACCTCATCTGCTTCGGGCAATACCGCCACTGTGCATGCCGAGGTATGAATACGGCCCTGCGTTTCAGTATCAGGAACACGCTGCACGCGGTGGCCACCCGACTCGAATTTGAGTTTGGAATAAGCGCCGGAGCCGATGACTTGCGCGATGATTTCTTTGAAACCGCCGACCTCTCCTTCGCTATGCGATACCACTTCGACTTTCCAACCTTGGCGTTCCGCATAGCGTGAATACATGCGGAACAAATCGCCGGCGAAGAGCGCAGATTCGTCACCACCAGTGCCGGCGCGAATCTCAAGGAAAATATTGCGATCGTCGTTGGCGTCTTTAGGCAGTAGCAATTTTTGCAAATCGAGCGCTAGCGTATTGAGCTTGGTCTGGTTTTCATCCAACTCGAGTTCGGCAAAGGCTTTCATTTCAGGATCGGAAAGCATGTCTTTGGCGGTGGCGATATCGCGTTCGACTTGCTGGTATTGATGGAACAGTGATACTACGGCATCGATTTCGGCGTGCTCGCGCGTCAATTTGCGATAGTTGTCCATGTCGCGGGTGCTGTCTTCCGCGCTTAAAAGCTGGTTTAACTCTTCCAGTCGATCGCTTAACTGGATGAGTTTGTCGTGGAGAGAGGGTTTCATTCTTGGTGTAAGTGGTAGAGGCGGCGCAGCCAAACTTCAAGCGATTCGCGCTCTTCTTGTTCGGCGTTACTCAATGCGTGGGTCGGGCCGTGCATCAGTTTATTAGTGAGCGCATGGGATAGATAATCCAGAACCTTTTCAGGATCGTCACCACGCGCTAAATGCTTTAAGGCGCGTTCTAACTCTTGGCGACGTTGGCGTTCGGCATGATCGCGCAGGGCGCGGATTGTCGGTACGGTCTCGCGCGAATGCAGCCACTCCATAAAGTTTTGCACGCGCGTTTCGATAATGTTTTCAGCCTCATTGGCGGCAGCTTGGCGGCTATCCATGCCTTGTTTTACGATTTCAGCTAGATCATCCACGGCGTAAAGAAAAACATCATTGAGGTCACCCACCTCGGGTTCGATATCGCGCGGTACTGCTAAATCCACCATGAAGATCGGCCGGTGTTTACGCGATTTAATTGCGCGTTCGACCATGCCCTTACCCAAAATCGGTAAGGTCGAGGCGGTGCAGCTGATCACGATATCGTGCCGAGGTAGCACATCGGGCAATTCGTTTAGCGTCACTGCGTTGGCGTTGACGCGCCGAGCAAGCGTATGTGCGCGATCCAATGTGCGATTGGCGATGGTGATGGCTTTGGGGTGCTGTGCGCTAAAGTGATCTAGGCATAGCTCAATCATTTCGCCAGCGCCAATAAATAAAACGGTTTGCTCGCTGATGCTCGGAAAAATGCGTTGTGCCAAGCGGACGGCGGCGGCGGCCATGGAGACCGAGTTGGCGCCGATGTCCGTGGTGGTGCGGACTTCTTTGGCGACGGAGAACGTGCGTTGAAATAATTTATGTAGCAAGGTTCCGAGGGTGCCAGCAGTTTCCGCAGTTCTAACGGCTTGTTTCATTTGCCCTAGTATTTGCGGCTCGCCCAAGACCATAGAATCTAAACCACTGGCGACGCGAAAAGCATGTTTTACCGCTTGCTCTTGCGGCAGGGTATAGAGATAGGGGCTAATCACTTCGCGCGATAGTTGATGGAATTCAGCCATCCACTCAATGGCTTGCTCGGGTTGCGCGGTATTGCAATAAATTTCGGTACGGTTGCAGGTGGATAGAATTGCAGCTTCTTTTACCGCGTGTCGTGTCGCCAAGTCATGCAGCGCTGGCTCCAGGCGCTCAGCCGGAAACGCCACCTGTTCGCGAATGGCGAGTGGTGCTGTTTGGTGATTGATGCCGAAAGTGAAAAGCTGCATGTCTGAAAGTTAAGATTTAACGCTGAATTATGTGATTTTACAGGGTTTTTTACTTGGGGTATAAACTTCGTTTTAGTTTTGCCGTATCAGGAATGATGGCATTATCATCATTGAGTGATCGCGTGGAAATCGTTATGTGAATGGACGCTGTTTAAAAAGGCTGTTAAACCGGCGTGAGAAACAAGCCTAAACAACTAATTTGTTAGGATATTTACATGAAACCCCCAAATCATTCTGTGCGGCGGATGTTAGTCATGAAGCAAGCACTTGGCATCGCCTATGTTCTGGTTTTTTGGTGCAATCCAAGCCTGGCGGCCAGTACCTCAGCGGAAGTTCATTCCGGCTTAAATAAACTACCGCGCCACGCACTTGTCATTGGCAATAGTCGTTACGTGGAAACCCCACTCAAGAATCCCGGTAATGATGCCAAGGCGATTGCCGATTACTTAAAGCGTAGCGGTTTCAGCGTTCAATTAAAACTCGATGCCTCACGCAAAGAAATGCAGGAAGCGATTGACGCCTACGGTAAGGCGTTGGCGCAACAAAAAAGTGTTGGCGTCTTCTATTTTGCAGGCCATGGCGCGCAACTTGCGTGGCGCAACTATCTGATTCCGGTGGATGCCAAAATAAATCGGATAACGGATATGCAGACGCAGGGGGTGGAATTGGGGGTGTTATTAGACGGCCTCAAAAAAGCTGGAAATCCGATGAACGTCGTGATTCTGGATGCGTGTCGCGATAATCCGTTCGGTGCAACCCGCATTGAGCAAAAGGGATTGAGTCAAGTCGATGCACCTCCCGGCACCTTTCTCGCTTATGCCACAGCCCCCGGCAATGTGGCGGCAGATGGGCTGGGACAAAACGGGTTGTATACGGAAAATTTGTTGAAAGAAATTTTGACGCACGAAGCCAAGATCGAAGATATCTTTAAGCGGGTGCGTTTGCATGTTCGAATTAAATCCGAAGGATTGCAGATCCCGTGGGAAAGTACTTCGCTCGAAGAGGATTTCTATTTCATCCCGCCGACACAAATACGCAAGCTGACCGAGGAAGAAATTGAAAAGCAGTTTGAAGCTGAATATGCGAATTGGGAAAAAATTAAAACGGCAAAGGAAATTGCGCCGCTGGAAGAATATTTGACGTTATACCCGAATGGGAAATTTTCCGAGTTGGCGCAATTCAAATTGGATCGCATTTTTGCGCAGCACCGTCCAGCACCGCCAACGGTAAAACCTGTGAGCGCACCCAGTCCTAAACTCCAAGCGCCAACGCAAGTCGCGCTGGCTGATACGCGTTTGGTAGTGCCGCAAGCAGACGTTAATCCCTTCAGTAAAGGCACCGCCAAAGCTTCCGGTGATTACAAGATCGGGGATCGATATACGTATCGCCTCGTTGATCTATTGACCAAAGTGGAAAGCAAAGTGAAAGTACATACCGTGACTAATGTTACCGATACGGAGGTCATTTACGACAATGGATCGAAGGTGACGGATCTGTTGGGTAATATTCGCAAGAATGAGCGTGGCCAACTATTTGCCGATAGTCAGATTTTTATTTCGGAATATAGCGTTGGCAAGAAGTGGACGACACGATATGAAGGTATGCTGCGCAATGGTGACCCTGAAGTGTTTAGCGTGGATTTTAAAGTGGTGGGGAAAGAAAGAATTACCGTGCCTGCCGGCACATTTGACGCCTTCAAAATAGAGGGGGACGGGTGGATGCGGAATAAAGGCGCGAACAGAAAAGTGACTTACTGGATTGCGCCGGATCAAGTGCGCGCCGTGGTTGCGATAGAAGTTGAAGTTTACAAGGTTGGTGGCAAGTATATTGTGACCGATCGCGAGGAGTTGGTTGCATTTCAGCAGTGAAAAACAAAAATCCCCGACGCATCGGGGATTTGGAATTGGTGGCCAAGGGCGGAATTGAACCACCGACACAAGGATTTTCAGTCCTCTGCTCTACCAACTGAGCTACTTGGCC
>JAHECG010000035.1:14443-26807 GCA_024641855.1 Betaproteobacteria bacterium
CTACCAACTGAGCTACTTGGCCTTTTTGGAATAATTGCGGTTGAAAAATCTATGCAATGCATCCAGGAAAGCCCGGCATTACACCTGAAAAGCGCAGTATCGTCAAGGTCGATGCTTGGTGCTAACGCTTTCTGAATACGCAGTCCCAAACGCCATGCCCAAGTTTTAAGCCGCGTTGCTCAAATTTGGTCAGCGGACGATAGGCCGGGCGCGGTGCATATTCTAATGCGGTATTTTGCAGTAAGGGCTCCTGTTTGAGTGTTTCCAGGATGTGTTCGGCATAAGCCTGCCAATCAGTGGCGGCGTGGAGATAAGCGCCGGACTTTAGTCGGCTTGCAATCAGGCGTACAAACGGCGCTTGAATTAAGCGCCGTTTGTGATGGCGGGTTTTAGGCCACGGATCCGGAAAGAAGATATGAACACCGTCGAGCGTGTTTTCACCAATCATGTGTTGCAGCACTTCGACGGCATCATGCTGCACGATACGCAAGTTTTGCAGATTTCTTTCACCGATTTGTTTTAACAGGCTCCCCACGCCCGGCGTATGCACTTCCACACCGATAAAATCGGTATTTGGATGTTGCGCTGCGATTTCTGCAGTACTTTCGCCCATGCCAAAACCAATTTCCAAGATCTTGGGCCCGGCTCGTCCGAACACGGCATCTATATCGATAACACTGGCTTGGTAGGGCAGCGAATAAATAGGCCGTAACGTCTCATAGGCGCGTTGTTGCGCGTGAGAGATGCGCCCTTGACGCAGCACATAACTGCGCAAGGGGCGATGTGATGCTTTAGTCGTATCAGTCATTAATTAAAAAGCTTGAATTTTAGCAAGAAATTCAAGGCTTAGTGATCTAAAGATTGATGTGGATGGGCCGATATAACTGAGATGCCCCTCATGCTATTTCAGACTAAAAGCGAGAAACGGATCAGTTTAATTGCAAGCGCAATACTGGTCACATTGACGTTGGCAGCCAGCTTTTCGGTTTACTGGGTGATGCGCAATCAACCAGATGCCCAATACAGTCGTAGTGTGCAGCTTGATCTTGAGTCACGGTTACGCTTGTTTGAGTTTGAGATTCAGCAGCATGTAGCGAATGCGCTGACACTAACGCAGCAGCGCTTGACGCAAGAGAAATTGACGGGCGCGTTTGAAGCCGCTGGAATTAAGCCCACCCCATTTCTGGACGCGACGTTAAAAACTTATCTTGGGCAGGGGGCAAGCGCATTGCTGCTGTACGATAATCAGGGGCATGAGGTGGCGCGCGCCGGTTGGAAGGCGCAGCCTCAATTTGATGTCCCTTTGATCTTGCCGCATCCTACCCGTTTAGGGTGGGACGAAGGATTCACCCTCAGTACGCGCGTGGACGTTATTAAGTCGGGGCACAAACTGGGCGCTTTACTGGTGGAAAATCGATTGTCGGACTTTGCCGATGCGCGGGTTGAAAGATCGCAGGCGGAAAGTGCAACGACAATGATTTTATGTGCCACGCTGGAACATGGATCGATACGCTGCTTTCCTTCGGCTAAAGCGGTGCCGGAGATTAAAATTTTAGCGTCCGATAAGGGGGCGCGTGCGATGGCCATGCGTGCGGCGCTCGCCGGTAAATCTGGATATATCAATGCACACGACAATAACGGCATCGCGTTTGCGTATAGGCCGGTTGGGGCATTGGGTTTAGGCGCCGTTCTGAGCGTTGATACGGCAGCGCTTTCATCGGGAGGCGGGTCATCCAGTCAGCTTGTTGTAGCCATTATTTTTCTGCTAATTGTTGCAGCCGGGGTGCTGTTGCGTTGGCAAGCGTTGCCTGTGCTGCGCAAATTGCAGGTGTCTGACAAGAATGCGCGCGAACTCAATCAATTGCTACTCCGTAATGAAATGCGCGTTCGCGCTGTGTTGGATCAGGTAGAAGAGGGCATTATTTCTGTCACGAGCGATGGACTCATTCGCATGTTCAACCCTGCGGCTGAGAAAATATTTGGCTATTCTGCGCAGGAAGTGCTGGGCAAAAACTTTTCTATGCTCATGATGGCAACGGATGCAGAGCGCTATCGGCTACGGCTTACGCAATATCTGAAAACAGGAGAAAAATCCCTTTTGGGAGCTTCGCGTGAAGTGAACGCGCGGCGTAAAAATGGAGATATATTTCCGGTTGAGTTGCGCTTGGGTGAGATGAAGTTGGAAGAAGAGCATCTGTTTATTGGCTCAATGCGTGATATTAGTGAACGCAAAGAAATTGAAAAACGCATGGCGCATTTAGCCAATCACGACAGCCTTACTAATTTACCGAATCGCAATTTATTACAAGATCGGGCGCGCCAGGCCTTGATGCAGGCATCCCGACAAGATCGCCGTATCGGTATTTTATTTTTGGATTTAGATCATTTCAAAACCACGAACGATTTGCTGGGGCACCCAATGGGCGATCGCTTGTTGCAAACGGTCGCCGCGCGGATTTTGAATTGCGTGCGTGACGAAGATACAGTTGCACGGCAAGGTGGCGATGAGTTTATTTTGGTATTGCCGAACATTAAGCGTTTTGAAGATGTGGCAATTGTTGCACAGAAAGTATTAGTGTCTCTGGCCATGCCCTACTCGATCGATAACACGGAGTTGCATATTTCAGCCAGCATCGGCGTGTCGTTATACCCCGATGATGGTCATGACGTGGAAACGCTGATGCGCCATGCGGATACGGCTATGTATTATGCCAAGTCAACGGGGCGCAATAACTTTCAATTTTTTACGCCGAAAATGAATCAAGCGGTTACCGAGCGTATGAGCATTGAAAGCAAATTACGAAATGCTTTAGGCCGCAATGAATTTACGTTGAATTATCAGCCGATCGTGAGTTGTGCGACAGGGCAAGTCAACGCAGCCGAAGCGCTATTGCGATGGCGGCCGGATTCGGGCCCGATCGGGCCGGATCGTTTCATTCCCGTGGCGGAAGAAACCGGGCTGATTGTACCGATCGGCGAGTGGGTCATTCGTGCGGCATTACAGGAACGTCGGCGCTGGCTGGATCAAGGGCTAACCGCTCCACGCGTAGTGGTGAATATGTCGGCACGGCAGTTTGCACAAAAAAACATGGTGGCCAAGATTGGGCGCATGCTGCAAGAAGTTGAGATCAGCCCAGAACAACTGGGGGTAGAGGTGACCGAGTCGCTGATTATGGAGCGGCCGGAAGATGCGGTGCGAACGCTAAAAACGTTGAGCGATATGGGAGTGCAAATATCGATTGATGACTTTGGTACCGGATATTCCAGTTTGAGTTATTTGAAACGTTTCCCGCTCGATAAAATTAAAATTGATCGAAGCTTTATCTCTGATATAGCGACGGATCCGGATGATGCGGCAATCGTGACCGCGATTATCGTTATGGCGCATAGCCTCAATGCTACGGTGGTCGCTGAGGGTGTTGAGACAGCAGAGCAGCTTAGTTTTCTGCGCGCGCGCGGCTGCGATGAATTTCAAGGCTATTACTTTAGTCGCCCGTTACCCGATGATGCGATATTTGAAAAACTACGCATTGGTATGCCGAGCATGGTGCGTTGACCCCGGCGAGACACTCGCGGAAAATACCGGTCCAATGGAAGGCAAATGATGACACTGACAGAACGACTCACGCTGTACGAAAAACTGATGCGGCTCGACAAGCCGATCGGCATTCTGCTGTTGCTTTGGCCGACGCTGTGGGGGCTATGGCTTTCCAGCTATGGACACCCGAATTGGATGATCGTGTGGATTTTTATTTTAGGGACAGCGCTGATGCGTTCGGCCGGTTGCGTCATTAACGACTATGCTGACTGCGATTTTGATTCACAGGTTGAGCGCACCAAGGAACGTCCGTTGGCAACCGGTGCCGTGCGTCAAAATGAAGCGCTGCTATTGGCGGCCGGATTGGCGTTGATGGCTTTCGTGTTAATTCTCCCACTCAATAGTTTAACCTTGAAGCTCTCGGTATTCGCCGTCCTTTTGGCAGCCAGTTACCCATTTACCAAGCGTTTTTTTGCATTGCCGCAAGCCTATCTTGGCATCGCTTTCGGTTTTGGTATTCCGATGGCTTATGCGGCCCAGACGGGCCAAGTGCCTGCTATTGCTTGGGTGCTACTAGTCGGCAACGTGTTTTGGGCAATGGCCTACGACACGCAATACGCAATGGTCGATCGGGAAGACGATCTTAAAATCGGTATCAAAACATCAGCGATCACCTTCGGAAAATATGATGTGACGGCCGTGATGATTTGTTATGCCTTGTTCTTGGCCGCCATGGTTTGGATCGGCCGCAACTTACAGTTGCAATGGCCATATTACATTGGCTTAGGTGTGGCGGCAGGGCTGATGGCTTACCACTATCAACTGATTAAAACGCGTGATCGGAAGCAATGCTTTAAAGCCTTTATGCACAATAACTGGGTCGGGGCTGCTATTTTTGGGGGCATCGCACTGGATTTTTTGTTGCGTAAATAAGTTCTTTTCTGACGCTATTCTTCGAGTCCGGTCGGTAAGTCGTCTATGCTGAAGCGATTTTTTTCAGCGCGGTATTGGCGCAAACCGAGCGCGCCTTTTTTCTGCGCCCAAGTCACCAGTTCATCGCGCTCGCCGCAATAGCGATAGCGTGGTACACCGAAGCCGCAAGACGTTTGTACCGACGTGATCTCCAAAATCACGATTTGGCGTGCACCGGGAATCGGTGGGAAGTTGGGATACAGCACTTCCCAGCCTTCATCTGTGGGGCGCAGTAGTGTGCCTTGGCCATACAACCGTAAAATCAGCGGCGCATCTTCCAGACTGCAAAACATCAGCGTTAAACGTCCATCGGACAACAAATGTGCGGCGGTTTCAGCGCCGCTGCCGGTCAAGTCGAGATAAGCCACGCGTGTCGGGCTTAAGATGGAAAACGTTTGCAAGCCCTTGGGGGATAGGTTGATGCGGCCTTCAGCCGTTGCGCTCGCCGTGAAGAATAGGTGTTGGGCGCGAATAAAATCCATTAGATCTTCGGTTAAAGCCGGGTAAAATTTTGCCATGATGCTGCCCTTGCTTAAATCTCAATAGGAACTGGGTATGGTATACAAACGCACAGCGCAAGTGTTGTTCGTCGGGAGTGGCGACAATTGTCGTGCCTTGATGGCGGTCGCTTTCGCACATGCGTTGGGCTGGAAATATATGACGGCGCGCGCAGTTGGTTTGCAGGTGGGCGGGGGGTTGCCATCCAGTTTTTTGCAAGTGATGGAGGAGGCGGGGCTTGATGTGTCAAATCAAACGCTGCACGCGCTGAGTGTCGAAAATTTGGCCTGGGCGGATTTGGTGGTCACCTTGGATGCGGCGGCAAACCAAGCTTGCGCGACGCTATCTAGCGAAATGCAACAGCGTTTTTATTCTTTCCCCGAGCCTGGCAATGATCTGGAAGCGTTGCGGCAAACGCGCGAGGCGATTCGGCAGCGCGTTGTGGGTATGCTGGGCGGTATGGCAATGATTGCGTAATGGCGCCCTAATAAATGCTTAGGTGGAGAGTCCCTGCTGAGCAAGAAACTTGTGCAGCACGTTGAGTCGTACTTCGGTGTCGTTCATTTCCAGCATGCTTTGCTTAGCGCTGCTTTTGATCGGAAGAATTTCCGCTAGGCGGTAGCTCACCCAAACGCCATCCTCAAAATTAAACGGCGGTTCGAATTTAGTTGCACCGACATGGGCGAGGATTTGCTGTAATACAGTGGCACAGGGCGCATGCTCAGGTGGCAGTGGGAATGATTTTTCCAGTGGGACTTTTACAGCGCGTGCTACGAGCAGACCGTCGGCTTCGGTTTCATATTCTAAGATCTGAAAGCGTTGTACCCCGATCGCGCGGGCATTGAGAACGCCGAGTTGCGGCATATCCCAAGTATCGATACGAGCCATGGTGCCAACCATTTGTGGTACGACTGGCGCGGCCACCTCGGCACCCTCTTTGATTAAACAGACGCCGAATAAGCTTTGATCCTGCAGGCAGCGCTTAGCCATATCCATATAACGCTGCTCGAAGATTTTGAGCGCCAATACGCCGCCAGGGAACAGAATCGTGTTGAGCGGGAACAGCGGTAACGTGAACGGGGTAATGTCCGCGTCATGCGGTAATAATTCAGTGATGCGGTCTTTCCATTTCTTCGGCAACATCTTATTGCGCGCCTTCGCCCCAGCGGGAAAGCAATTGGTGCGGTACTGCGAGTTGGTCGAGTATGCGTGCCACAACGAAATCCACGAGATCTTGTACGCTTTGCGGGTGCTGATAAAAGCCGGGATTGGCCGGAAGAATAACGACACCTAAGCGGGCCAGCTTGAGCATATTTTCCAAATGGATCGCCGAGAATGGCGTCTCGCGCGGCACCAAGATAAGCTTGCGCCCTTCTTTAATTACGACATCGGCGGCGCGGCCAATTAGGTTATCGGCTAAGCCGACGGCAATGCCCGCCAAGGTACTCATGGTGCAAGGACAAACCACCATGGCATCGGGTGGGTTGGAGCCGGAAGCGATGGGCGCAAACCATTCTTCGCGTCCAAACACTTGGAGTTGGTCGGTGGGTGCTTGGAATCGTTCAGACAAGAAAGTTTGTAGTTCTTGGGTGCGCGCCGGCAAGGTGAAATCCAGCTCTTGCTTGGCAACGATGGCGGCGACTTGCGATGTCAGTACGTACACGCGACACTGTGCAGCCAGCAAGGATTCAATTAGGCGTAGCGCATAGGGCATGCCAGATGCGCCAGTCAGTGCGACTGTGATCGTTTGTTTAAAGGGCATTGGGCGGGCTGGTCGCAGGATTGGGCGTGGTGAAGGGGCCGATTTCACGCACAAATTCGCACAAAGCATGCTCAAATTTATCGCCCACGGTATCTGGAATAATCGGCGCACCTTCTTTCTCGGCGTCCGCCACATATTCGATGGTGGTGCCTTGTGCATCTTGGTAGAGAAAGCTGAGCAAGCGTAAAGTATGTTCGCGGCAATCGATACGCTCACGCATCAGAGACGAGCTGGCCAACGTGTTTTTTAATGGGCGTGGCGGCATAAACAGTACTTTTTTCCAGTAGGTGACCTCGTTGCCGTTGATGACTAATTTGCTGCGGTCGAAAGAGTATGCATCAGTGGTATTCGGGATGTCGATGCGTTTCCAGTCCGCTGCGATTGCAGTAGAAGCAAGCGTAAATTGAAGTAGTAAGGCTAAGGGGTAGCGCATGTCGGTTGCGATATTGTAGGTAGTCGTACCAATAGCGTGGCAGCCGCTATTCCGTTTAAGCTCCCAAAAATTAACGCGGCACCAGCAAAAATCGGTATGAGATAAGCGACGCCGGCTTGCGGAATCAACCAGAAATAGATAATCAGTAATTGCCCTGCAAAATGCGCCAGCGCTGCCAGGATGCTTTGCGTCACTGTACCGAATAGTTGCGCAGGAAGGGTTTGTGCGATCGCCAGCATCGCCAAACTGGCGATTGCACCACTGAAGCTGAGGAGAAAGGTCGGCGAGAGAAAAGTGCCTAGCATTAGACTACCGGCAACCACGCGTAGCACCGTCACCCAAGCTGCACTGCGCCAGCCGAAGCGCGCGAGAACGACTAGCGTAATGATGTTTGCCAAGCCAGGTTTCACGCCGGGGAGCGGCGTAGGAATTGCGGCCTCCAGTAACGTCAACCCAAGCGCAGCCGCTGCCAGCTTGGCTATGCGGTGATCATCGATGGTGGCGGTTAGATGGATCTGCATGGGCGGCTCAAGTATTTAATAATTCAGTGAGTCGAAACGGCGCATAGCCCCGACCATTTCTACGCTCAGTTGATTCGGAAGACAAAGCGCTGCATCGCCAGCGCGCGACAACCATCCGTGCTTGACGCAGAGTTGGCGTGGGCTAGGATCGACCGCAACGCGAGCCCGGCCCGCCTGAATTTCCACAATGCTTTCACCCAGAGGGCCGGGTACGTGTATGCGCTGTGGTTTGTCTAGTCGGGCTTCGGCAAATAATTGACCACTGGTGCGAATGATGATTTTTTGCGCGGCACTGCTGGGCCAGGAATGACTTGCGAGCCAACCGGTTAGCCAGATCCCCAGCGCGAGCGTGAGCCAATCGCCCGGGCGAAAGTGGACGAACCATTTCACACGGAAAGTCCGCGGTGCCGGATCAACACTTGATGCTCTGCGCGAAAGCGCTCAGCTAATCGCTCAACGATATAGACGGAGCGATGTTGGCCGCCGGTGCAACCAATGGCAACCGTCAGATAAGAACGATTGTCGCGAATAAAGCAAGGGAGCCATTTTTCGATGAAGGTGCGAATGTCCGCCAACATGCTGAGGGCTTCTGGTTGGTCTTCGATGAAATCAATTACGGCCTGATCTTTACCGGTAAATGGACGCAACTTTGGGTCGTAGAATGGGTTGGGCAGGCAACGCACGTCAAACACATAGTCGGCATCAAGCGGTAAGCCATGTTTGAACCCGAAGGATTCAAACAACAAAGTGATGCGCGAACGATCCAGGCTTAAAAAGTCTTTTACCCAGGCGCGTAAATTGTTGGGTGAGAGATCGCTGGTATCTACGCGATGGCCGATTTCAGAAATCTTGGCCAGGATATCGCGTTCCATTTCGATGCACTCGGATAAGGTTCGGCCACCGTCTGAAATCGGGTGGCGCCGCCGAGTTTCACTATAGCGCTTAACTAAGGTTTCGGTATTAGCCTCTAGATACATGGCGCGCATATCAACACCTTGATGTCTAAGTGTGTTGATGTGCTGCGGTAGATCGTTGAGGGTTTCACCGCTGCGGGCATCGATGCTGACCGCCACTTGCGTTTGGCCTTCTTCTTGCAATAACTCGATTAACTGCCCTAACATTTCTGCTGGTAAATTATCGACGCAGTAATAGCCATTGTCTTCCAAGACATTGAGCACAATACTTTTGCCGGAGCCGGAAAGTCCGGTAATGAGAATAACCTGCATATCAGTTGCTCAGCGGGAAGTGGTGAATGTTTAGTTTACATGATGCAGGTCGTTTGCGTCTGCATTGGCGATCGAGCGCGGCGCTAGGAGTTACTTTCCTGATCCAGGTTTAAGTATTGGTTGTGGCGTTCGATAAATTGCTGGCTGCTGCTAATGCCGCGCAAATGCAAAATATGACTACGTACCGCGACTTCGACCATGACTGCAAGATTACGGCCTGCGGCAACGGGAATACGCACCTTTGGGATGCTGACATCGAGAATTTCTTGCGTGTCGCGTTGCATTTGCAGGCGGTCATAATCGGCTTTGGTAATGTCGGTGGGCTTTTCCAGGTGGATGATGAAGCGCAGTGTTTTTTTCGGTTTTACGGCCACCTCGCCGTATAAGGCGCGGATGTTGAGAATGCCAAGGCCGCGCACCTCGATAAAGTCCTGCAAGAGAGAAGGGCAGCGCCCTTCCAGCGTTTCGGGCGAGATTTCGTAAATTTCGACAATATCATCTGCGACTAAACGATGGCCGCGGGTAATGAGTTCCAATGCCAATTCACTTTTACCGATGGCGGATTCACCGGTAATCAATACACCGATACCCATTACTTCCATGAATACGCCATGCAAGGTCGTAAATTCCGCCAAGGTCTTGGCGAGATAGTGGGTGAGGATTTGCATCAACCGCGGACTGGGCTGGGGCGAGGCAAATAGCGCGGTTTCGGTGCGATTTGCGACTTCGATTAACGCTTGCGGCACGACTTCAGCATTGGCGACGATTACCGCCGCGAGTTCGGTGGCGTAGAGATGGTCGATGGCTTCCTGCAAATTTTCCGGGCTCAGGCCGCGCAGATAATCCATTTCCGCTGCACCCAATACTTGCACCCGGTTGGGGTGAACAAAGTTCAGGTGACCGATTAAGGCGAGTGAGGGTTTTTGTACCGTCTCGCTGGTGAGTAAGCGGGAGCCACCGGTGGCGCCGGCGATCCAGGCCAGATCGAGTTTTTGGCGCGTGTCATCAAACAGGCGTTTAACGGTGGTTTGCGTCATGCGGTGGGCTGGTTAAGAGTTGAATGATTTGATGCGCATCGTTGGCGTGTAGCAATTGTTCACGCCGTGTGCGATCGCTAAAAATTTGCGCTAATTCTGAAAGGATTTGCAAATGCAAGTCGGTTGCTTGTTCTGGCACCAGTAAGACAAATAGCAAGCGCACCGGCTCATTGTCCGGCGCTTCGAAAGGGACGGCGGTATGGGTGCGCACGAATATGCCGGCCGCTTGCTTGAGTTGTTTGATGCGTCCATGGGGAATGGCCACACCTTGTCCCAAGCCAGTTGAACCAAGTTTTTCGCGGTTGATTAAGCTTTTAGCGATGACTTTAGGGGGTAAATCTAATGCGCTAGCGAGGTGCGTGGCGATGGCCTCAAATAGCGCATCTTTGCTGCTCGCGTTGAGGTCGAGCAGGACATGCTCTGGTTTCAGGAGTGAATGAATTAAGCGCATAACCAATCGGGGTATCGCCACGCAGGAGTTCCTGGGTAGGAACTCCTGGGGCAAATTATTCGGCGGCTTCTTGATGCTTTAACGCGTCGCGGCCATGAGCGCTGTTTTTCTCTTTGTGCTTAAGCACGAGTCGATCGAGCTTGTCGGCTAGTGAATCGATGGCGGCATACATGTCGTTATTGACGGCTTCGGCAAAAATATCTTTACCGCTGACATGTATATTAGCCTCGACTTTCTGCACTAATTTTTCGACGGTCATGATCACATTGACATCAATGACATGGTCGAAGTGGCGCGTGACGCGCTCCAGCTTGGCGCTGACATAGTCGCGAATCGCGGGCGTAACTTCTAAATGGTGGCCGGTAATATTGAGGTTCATGGTGGGACTCCTTGTTAAAGGGACTTACGAAGGTTAGCCGGGGGAATTTGGAGTGCCTCCCGGTATTTGGCAATAGTACGGCGCGCGACAATGATGCCTTGTTGCGACAAAATATCGGCGATCTGGCTATCCGACAGAGGACGTTTAATATTCTCTGCTGCGACGAGTTGTTTGATCAGGGCGCGGATGGCGGTCGCAGAGCAGGCCCCCCCCGTATCGGTGGCGACATGGCTGCCGAAAAAATATTTTAATTCGAAAATACCGCGTGGTGTCAGCATGTATTTGTGTGTGGTGACCCGTGAAACGGTCGATTCATGCAAATTAACTTCTTCTGCAATTTCCCGCAAAACCAACGGCCGCATCGCGACTTCGCCATGTTCAAAGAAGTGGCGTTGTCGTTCAACGATGGCTTGCGATACACGCAGGATGGTGTCGAAACGTTGTTGCACGTTCTTGATCAGCCAACGCGCTTCTTGTAACTGTGCGGAGAGATCTTTGTGTGCGGCATCGCGGTTACGGCGCAAAATATCGGCGTAGACACGGTTGATGCGCAGTCGCGGCATGGCATCGGTATTTAAATGAACGACCCATTGACCTTTGACTTTGGAGACTTCTACATCATGCACGATGTAGCGCGTATCGTTGGAGGCAAATGCAGTGCCCGGACGCGGGTTCAATCCCGTGATCAAGGTGCGCGCTTCGCGCATCTGTTCATCACTGCAGTGCAAGAGTTTTTTCAGTTTAGTGAAATCACGTGCCCCTAATATTTCCAGATGTTGTTGTGCAATTTCCAGCGCAGCAACGCGCCCCGGGGTGTCTGTTGGTAGTGCGCGGAGTTGCAGGGTGAGGCATTCCGAGAGAGTGCGCGCGCCGACACCGATTGGGTCCATATGCTGGATATGTTTCAGCGCGGTATCGAGTTCGACAGGGTCGACTTCCAGTTCCAGCGGCAACATAGAAGCTAGTTCCGCTAAGTCTTGTTGTAGATAACCGAAATCATCCAGCGCATCGATCAGCAGCATGGTCATGGTTTTGTCGCGATCACTCAGCGGTAGCAGATTCAGTTGCCACTGCAAGTGTTCGCGTAAGGTTTCGGTGTAAGCGCTGCCTTGCTGCCCGTCATCCTCGTCGTCATCGCCCTGGTTGTAGTTGCCGGGGGTTTCGTCCCACAGGCTGTCGGTTTGGTCGGTGCCTTCGGGGGGCGTTGATGCATCTGGTTCGGGTTCTGGTGCGGTAACCGGTGCTTCAGCCACTGTTTCAGGCTGTGGTGCGGATTCGCTATCGTAAAAAGGGTCGGTATCCGCTTCTTCGCTGCCGGGTTCGACGCGTTCCAACAGTGGATTGTCTTGGAGCAGGGTTTCGAGTTCTTGATTCAGTTCCAGCGTGGAGAGTTGCAGCAGACGAATCGATTGCTGCAACTGCGGCGTAAGCGTCAGTTGCTGGGAAACTCGGAGCTGTAAGCTATGCTTCATTCTGTATGCGTTCTGGCCGGAAGCGCGACGGCGCGATGGCTATAGGCGAAAATGCTCGCCTAAGTAAACTTTCCT
>JAHECG010000036.1 GCA_024641855.1 Betaproteobacteria bacterium
CGGCGGCGGAGGCGGCGCACGCCATGGAGTTTATTCGTGACATGCCGCAAGGATTGCAAACCATGGTCGGCGAAAATGGCGTTAAACTTTCCGGCGGGCAGCGTCAACGCATCGCCATCGCCCGAGCAATTTTGAAAGATGCCCCGATTTTAATTCTGGATGAGGCAACCTCGGCATTGGATACACAATCCGAGCGCCATGTGCAGGCAGCACTGGAAACGTTAATGCGCAAACGCACCACCATCGTCATCGCACACCGCCTTTCCACCATCGAGAAAGTCGACCGCATTGTCGTGATGCGGCATGGCCAAATCGCGGAACAAGGCACGCACACCGATCTACTGGATCGCGACGGGATCTATGCCGGTTTGTATCGCACACAATTTGCGCTCAACCCAACTTAGCCTGTCAGCAGGCTTTGCACCGCAGCAATCACATTTGCGCTTGGCAGATTTTGTAAGCACGCGCTCAAGCTGCGAATATTGCGTTCGCAACCTTCTTCCATACACGGCACACAGTCACCCGGCCCTTGCAGTAAAATCACACGCTCCACACGCTGCGTGCCACGCAACCGATATGGATTCTTTGCTTGCACATAACCCTGCGGCCATGGCCCCCACTTCACAGGATTGGAGGGTCCGAATAGCGCAACACTTGGCACACCGACGGCAGCCGCAATATGCGTCATCACCGTATCCGGCCCAACATACACGTTAGCACTGCTGAGCAAACACGCACTTTCGGCCAAGCTGAGTTGGCCCGCTAAATTGACCGCATTGGCAGGTAACTGACTGCAGATATCTGCGACGTAAGCCAACTCGTCCGCCGCATTACTACCGGTCAACACCACCCGCAGGCCGCGCACTTGCAACCATTGCGCCAAATCCACCCAACCTTGCACATGCCAGGTTTTATAAGCAAATTTCGGATAGACATGTAGCACCGCATAATTTTCCACATCGACATCAAACGGTAAAATCACTGCAACACGTGCGATGTCCTGCGGCGTCCAGGCCGCCTCCACCGGATAGCTAGGCGCGATGCCTAACGCTTCAACCAGCTTGAGATTCATCAACACCGTGTGCGTATCGAAATTATCGAAAATCACTGATCGCGTTAACAAACGCCGCTTCCATTGCTGTTTTTTTTCTGCGGCCAGCATGCCAATACGCCGCTTGCCGGCAACCCAGGCATACAATGTAGGCTTATCGCCGGTGAGGGTAGAGAGTGCTAAGTCATAGCGCCGAAGCAAGCGAAAGAAGAGTTTAAGATGTTGCCAAAAACCAGGGTGCTCCGGCACCGTGATAATCTCGTGGATAGCCGGATTGCCACGCAACACACTCGCAGTATTGCAAAACACCAGCACATCGATTTTGGCTTGCGGCCATGCTTGTCGCAGCGAATGCAGCAAAGGAGTCGTTAACAAAACATCGCCGATGCGCCGCGTGACGATCAACAAGACACGTTGTGGTGGCTGCATAAACGTTAAGCTCATATATACTGCTGACCTGAAATTTTTTATATTCTAACAAGCCATGCCAAAACTATACATCGACGAGTTCGTCGGCATCACCAATCGCCTGGAAACCCTACCCTTAGCCTTTGCCATCCGCAAAGCCTATGGCCACGAAATCATTTTAGATTGGCATGAGCTGGATTCTTTCAGCGTGGATGATACACGGCGTGGCAAGGTGCGTTTGCTGGCCAGACTCGGCGCGCTGCGAGTCCGAAATTGTGACGCGACACAATTCGCAAGCCTGCGCGGTAAAAAAATTATTTTGCGCTCCTTGGATGGGCCATCCCAAGCCTTGGATCCCATTTATCTGGAAACCGCCGCCAAGATTCACCTCAACCCAATTTTAGCAACGGAAATTCGTGCCCTGTTTGCGCCAGTGCAAACGCGGCCCGTGGTCGGTGTGCATATTCGCCACGGCGATTACACGCTTACCGATGCAAGCACCTATCGTATCGACGACATCGAATGGCCGGCGGTTCCGACCTGGTGGTATGAGCGCACCATGGCGGCCATCGTCAAACAACAAAAAGATGTGTGCTTCTTTCTTTCCAGCACTGGTGATCCCAGCACCTACGCCACCTTACATCAAAATTTCGATGTATTGACCTTAGCTGTCGATTCGCCTTATCACTACAAGGGGCCGGATCATGAATCGCGCGTCAATCCGGTGGCTGACTTATTCGCGCTGGCTTGCTGCCCAGTGATGCTCGCCACACCGATCTCTGGTTACTCGCATTGGGCGGCGAATGTGTTGGGTGCTGCCAGCACTTGCATCGTGCCGCTGCCGGGTGCGACGCGCGAGAACCCGTTAAAAGGTGCAGTGCGTTTATACGGAAATCGGCTGCCGCGCTGGCGCGCTGCGGGACGCAATGGCACTGATACCACGACCATATCGGATGTACTAGAAAATATAGATTTAACGCGCAGCGCTAATACGGATTGGCTATAAAGTGAATCACTATTGGCGGTGCCGCACCGCGCTGTACCCCGCAAACAACACCCCGCTCATCCAAGCAAAAAACAAGCCTTCAGCATGATCGAGCAACAGCGAATTTAATAAGCTACCCGACATAATGGTCAGTAACATACCGCGCGCCATATCTTGCTCGAACAAAGTTGGCAGCCCAGTTGCTGTACGCCATTGCTGAAAAAACAAAAGTAGCAATAAACCCAAGCCCACGACTCCGAGTTGAACTGTGATCAACAAAAACTGATTATGCGGATTGTTTGAAGGCGCCATGTTAGTACCTTGTATTTTCCCAGCATAAGCCTTCTCAAAACCACCCGTGCCGACGCCCAACAAAGGATGATCATGGATAATATGCAAACTGTTGGTCCAATAATCCATACGCAACCCAGAAGAAGATATTGCTCCATGCCCTGGCTTCCAGGCTGACGTTTCTTGAAAAACCAAATCCACTCGCTCGCTCAATGTGGCAGATAAAAAGTAACCTGCGCAGACAACCGAAATGCCCGCCAACACAGCAAGCGCCAAACCTTTCCAGCGCAACCAGCGAAAACAAAAATACGTCAGCAATACTGTCAGCGCCACATAACCGGTTCGACCCTGCACCATGAACAGCACGTTAAAAGCCGCTAGTAAGGCCGCAGCGCCAAACGCTAAACGCCACTTTTTTTGAACTGCATACTTAGCCTTAAGCGCCAGTGCATAGGCAAAAAAAGCCATGAACACATTTTGCGTGATGTGTAATTTAAAGACGAACGCATTGTCCATCGACCCTTGAAACCAGCCGTGATCCGCAAACCAACCGGTGGCGATGACACAAGACAAAAACAAGGTTAGTGCCATGGCCAGCATGAATCCATTCAAGGCATATTCCCGGCTGCGCTGGTTCTGAAACAAGGGGATCAAAAAAAGAATCGCCAGCAGCGAAGCGTACTTACGCCAATAATGATGCACTTCGCTCCATGTTGCATTGCCATAAAGTCCACCCAGCAACAACGCGCTAACCAGCAACAACGTGGCAACCGCCACCGGATTGGCAGCAAGTGTGCGCAACTTAAGTTGGTAATGCCCGCCCAACAGGAAAAAGAGCAACGCGAGATACAACAAAATATTATCGGCCGCCGTAGAAATAGGTAACGTGAAGCCAATCGGAATGGCCATCCACTTTGCCAAATCATCGAACTTATTTTGAATCATACTGGCGTTTTATTTCGGTAGTTTGATTGGGCTGGAGCAACTTGTATCAAATCCAAAAAGCGCGCGATATTGGCTTCTATGGAAAATTTTTCCAACACTTGGGAGCGACCGTCCTTTGCCATCGCCGCCATACGCTCCGGATGTTCCAACGCCCAAGTCATGGCATCCACCCAAGCAACGGTATTTCCTGGTGCAACCAGCAAGCCAGTCTGATCTGCGGTGATCGTCTCAGGAATACCGTCGACATCGCTCGCCACCACCGCCACACCCAAGCTCAACGCCTCGATCTGCGCCATGCCCAACGGTTCGACCAAAGAGGGCATGATGACCAAATGCGCGCGTTGCAACAAAGGGGCGATGGGTTGCAGCATACCGGCCATCAAAACATTTTCCGATATTCCTAATTCATGAATACGCCGTTCTATGGCTATGCGCTGTTCGCCCTCCCCGGCGAGAACATAACGCAAATCCGGAAATCGTGGCAACAGCCGCGCCAACACATCCAGCATTAACAAGTGACCCTTCTCGGGTCTCAACATGGCCGCATGCGCGATCACTCTTCCCGAATGCTGCGCAAGCCACTTTGCAACACGTTCAGGCAATACATGCTGCGCCTCACAGGCAATTTCCGCAAAGTCTAAACCGGGATATAGAACGTGTATGCGCGATGGTTTGATGCGCGGGTTGCACAAAACTCTTGCGCGCATTTCCCGGCTCGGCACCAAGGTCACATCTGCCAGCCAGTTATATGACCAAGCGTGCGGAATGCCATGCTGGTAGGTTCTGACGCGAACCATGCGCGGCCGAAGCCGTAGCAGTCGCGCTGCCACGCCACACACATTCGCGTCATGGCCGCTATGGCTCACCACCACATCCGGTTGCCACGCTTGCAACAAACGCCGGATACGGAGAATACTGCGCCCATGCAGGCTATTTCTGAACGCCACCGGCTCCAGCGCCAAGCCACGCTGAAGGGCTGCTTGATAGATGCCACTACTAGGACGACACGCTAACTTAACCGACACACCTCGCTGCTTGAGCGCCACCATTTGCTGCAACAATTGCAACTCCTGGCCACCCAAATTAGGGGAGCTTTCCGAGAATAGGATTTTCAGGGGCATGACGATTGAGTCACCGCACTTCGGTCTTATCGACCGGTTGGTGTGTACTCCGGCAGCCACTGACATAATTGCCGCTTTACGTCTTCTTCGCTCCGCACGTTCTCAGCACCAAACCAGGCATTTGCTTCCGCCAGCCAAGCGGGTTCGGCCGTGCGCGCACGCGCAATTCGCAATTTGGGATGCGGGGTTGGCAAGGTATGCTCGTCATCGGCCAGCAATTCCTCGAACAACTTCTCACCCGGACGCAAGCCAGTAAACACAACCTTGATTTCCTCTTCACTAAAGCCCGAGAGGCGGATCATGTCACGCGCCAAGTCGACAATTTTTACCGGCTCACCCATATCCAGCACGAACAACTCGCCGCCTTTTCCCATCACGCCAGCCTGCAATACAAGTTGTGCCGCTTCCGGAATCGACATGAAATAACGAATGATGTCCGGGTGGGTAACGGTCACCGGCCCCCCTTGGGCGATTTGCTGCTGAAAACGCGGGATCACGCTACCGGTGCTGCCAAGTACGTTACCGAATCGCACCATCACAAACTGCGTGCCTTCCTGACCTTGCAGGGCTTGGCAAACCATCTCCGCACAGCGTTTGCTCGCACCCATGACGTTGGTTGGATTAACGGCCTTATCTGTGGAAATCAACACGAATTTTTTCACCCCATACTGAATGGCCTGCTGACCCAGCACGTAAGTGCCCAGCACATTATTGCGCACCGCCTCCCAGGCATTTTCGTTTTCCATTAAGGGGACATGTTTGTAAGCCGCCGCATGAAACAAAGCGGTCGGGTGATAAAGGGCCAGCACTTGGTCGACACGATGCACATCCTTCACGTCGCCAATCGCACACACCAAGGAAATACCCGCGAACAACTCACGCAACTCTTGCTCAATGGCGTACAAAGCAAACTCATTCGCCTCGAACAACACCAGGTGCGCCGGCCCAAAGCGAGCAATTTGACGACATAACTCGGAGCCAATCGAACCACCCGCGCCGGTCACTAAGACGGTGCGGCCATTGATGAGTTCGTGCAATCCCTCGTTATCCAACACCACCGGCTCGCGCCCGAGCAAATCCTCCACTTCCACTTTACGAATTTGTGAAACCGTCACGCGCCCACTCATCAGGTCTTCAAAGGCCGGCACTGTGAGTAAGTCCACGTTGACACTCGCGCAAAGGTCGACTACCTGTCGCCGCAATTGATGCGGCGCGGAAGGCATGGCCAGGATGGCGTGTCGTACCCCCAGGTTTCCAGCCGTTGGTGCCAAGCTGTCGATTTTCCCAAGCACCCGTAAGCCATGCAAAAGCCTACCCTGCTTACGCTCGTCATCATCCAGCAAGCCAACCACCCGCCACTCGCTGCTACGTTCCAATTCTTTTACCAAGGTAATGGCAGCATCACCCGCACCCAGCACCAACACCGGCTCACCTTGTGTACTTAAAAGACCGTACAGGCGGTGCTCTTTCCAGGCGCGATAGGCCAGGCGGCTGCCACCCATCATCATGAGTAACAAAATAGGATGCAGTAAAAAAACCGAGCGCGGCACGCTGGCATGGCTTGCCAGTAACACCACTACCATCGGTATGGCGAGTGCTGCAAAGCCGACCGCCTTCAATATCCGCTTCAGGTCCGGCAGGCTGGCATAGCGCCAGATACCCCCATACAAACCAAAACGCCAAAAAATAAAGGCTTGTAACGGGATAATCCATGCAGCCGTCAAACCGGCGCCCTCCAGATAGGGCGACGGTAGCTCAAGATTGAGACGAATCCAGTAAGCGCCAAACCATGCCAAGGCGGAGGCGAACACATCATGGGTAAAAGCCAACAATTGTCGGCTATTTATATTAGCTTTAGAAAGCATCTTGCCCTTACTCTTCTTTGACCAGAATCACCAAGGTCACAGCGCCTAACTTCGGCACCGCAAGTTAAAGGAACGCATTCTACCTGCATGTCTCGCCATCTCTGAATTTTGTAGAAATTACAATGCGCGAAGGATCAGGCTCTGATCTTTAGTGAGATACGCCATCACGCCTCAAAACTTTTAAAAAAGTTCGCCGTAAAATCAACAAATCTAAGGCCAAGGAGATGTTAGCCAAATACGCTGCATCTAATTTGGCCTTTTGCGGAATCGGTAAGTCGTCGCGGCCATTAATTTGCGCCCACCCTGTGAGTCCTGGCACCAACTGATGAACACCCATTTCAGTCCGTAATGCGACCAAATCATCCTGGTTGAATAAAGCCGGGCGCGGCCCCACCAAACTCATATCGCCCACCAGAATACTCCATATCTGCGGCAACTCATCCAGGCTAGTCTTACGTAATAGAGCGCCAATTGGCGTCAGGTATTGTTCCGGCCGGTTTAATAAATGTGTTGCAACGGCGGGAGTATCGATACGCATGGTGCGAAATTTTGGCATGCGAAATATCCGGTTGTTTCGTCCGACCCGATCCGACCAGTAAAGCACTGGGCCACGCGAAGTGAGTTTAACCAACAACGCGACCAACACCATCGGCAGTATCGCCAGACACAAGGCAAAACCTGCAAACAATACATCTAGCAGCCGTTTACCGCGATACCCCATTCCCGCTCCTAATAGCAACCGTTACGGCATTAACATTCGCTACCCCTGTTTGCAGAATCACGGCGACGATTTCAATTTCATCCTGCGCGCACGGATAAATTGTGGCACACGGGACAGCACCTTGGTCAGAATGAACCAGGGGGGCACGCTTAAACCGTTGGCGCGACAAGCCGCATATGCTTCCAAATTGCCTCTGATCATATTTCGGATACTGTTATTGCTCATGCCACCCATCCGCATGCGCACCCAAATCTCCGGCACGTAACGCGTTTGAATATCATGAATACACATAAAGCGGAGTGCGAGCTCGAAGTCAGCCTGCAAGCGATAGTGCAGGTTGAACCCGCCAAACTTTTCGTACACTGATTTACGCACGAAAAACGTCGGGTGGGCAGGCATCCAACCCTTTTCGAATAAACCGGGCACATAGTCTTGCGAGGTCCAGTGCCGCACCACGTTATTGGTTTGTAGGCGGTCCACATAAACCAGATCCGCATAGCAGGCATCAAGCGTCGGATCAGCCATGGTTGCGGCGACCTTAGCGAGCACTTCTGGGTGCATATAAACGTCATCGGCATTGAGAAAACCGACTACTTCTCCCATAGCCAAATGCAATCCCTTGTTCATTGCATCGTAAACACCTTGGTCCGGTTCTGAAATTAGTTGCGCTATGCGCTTTCCATTGCGCTCAATAATTTCTAGCGTGCCATCTGTTGAAGCACCATCCACCACAATGTGCTCAATCTCGGGATGCGATTGCGCCGCAACTGAGCGCAAGGTGTCAGTGATCGTCGAGACGGCGTTGTAGGCCACGGTGATAATGCTAATTTTCATCAACCACACTCACTGCACGCGACATCGGGAGTGTTGGCCACAACACGAGCAAGCTTGGGTATAAATAAAAAAATGACACCGATACCGGCAAGCCAATCATCAAGGGTTTCCTCGAAAAAAATAACATGGCGAAGGATTCGATGATTCATAACCGAAAACTTAACACATGCTCACCATCGACAAGAAAGTCGCGCCGCTCGCGCGATAATGCGCGCAACAGATTAGTCGCTGTTGCCTGTCCGGGCAGCATCCAATCATGTGTTTCTACAATGATTGCCCAGGCCTCATCGACCCACTCGGTATGAGATGAAAATAGTTCACGCTCGAAGCCTTCGATATCAATTTTTGCAATCAGCAGATCGCAAGCACGGCCGTCAAACATCCGTAAAAGGGTTGCCACTGAATGGCCACAAACATCACCCTCATCATTTGGAATGGTGCGGAATGCATCAGAACCTTGATCGGCATTCGTCAGAGAAAGACGACAATCGACCGCTGCCACTGCGCCATGCACGATGCGGACATTGCTACAAGAGCGGGTGTTACGTTCGGCCAAACGCACATTATCCGAATCAGGCTCGACCGCCAGCACCAAGGCACGGGGGAACTCTACAGCGAGCCAATACGTATTAAAACCGATGTTCGCACCACAATCCAAGATTAACGGTGTGCGTCCCTCAGCCAGCATTCCCTCATAACGCTCGCGGAGCATCCTGCCTTGTGGAAAGCGGTCAAGATCCAGCGCAGTGAGTGCTAAGCACTGGTCGTAAGCCCAGTAGTCAGAAAGTTGCTTGCGCAGATTGAATGTGCACAGACGTTTGATGCGCCGATCGAAGAGTAAGCGTCGTTTTGGAACTATTAACGATGGCAGCAGATCGATCACTTTTCGCCGCCGCAGTATGGCACTACCAAGTCGCTGCAACCAGCGTACGAACCAAATGAAGTGGGATATTTTTTTCATAATTTGTAATGGTCATCGGAGTTAAATGCAAGATCCGCAGCCTCGGTAGGTATTTGGTCAAGGCCAAACAGTTGAGACATATCACGGTCGAAGCGGTGCGCAGAAAAACGTTGGCGCGCCCGCTCGGCTGCTGCCCGTAACACTTCGCCAGCGGGGGGGGCTAAAAAAAGATGCTGCAGTGCGGCTTTCACTGCGGATGGCGTTGGTTCCGCCACCATCTCACAAGGATAATCGCCGACTGTGGAGCGCAGTGCGGGCGTATCTGCGATTACCAGAGGGCGCGCGGCGCACATCGCCTCGATCAATGTGAGCGGCTGGCATTCGGATGTATAGTGTGAGGGTAAGCACACGACATCAGACTCATAAAGCAAGCGCATGGCCGTCGGACGATCAACTTGTCCTGGACGCTCTATCCAATACTTTCCTTCCAAACGCTGCAAGGCTTCTCTACAGGATCGCAAGCTCATGGCTTCGTCGCCGATCGGTTTCCCGAGCGCGATTAATCGCACGTGCACCCCCTCATCTACCAAGGTGCCGATGGCCTCAGCAACCTGAAAAAATCCCTTGCTTGCCATCACGTTGGAATTCCACAGGACGCGCCACTCACGGTTAGCGGTAGTTAATTCATGTGCTTTAACGGTCTGAAATAAAGTATTGGTGTGCTCTACAAAATTCTCGCATAGGTGAATTTTCCGCACACCCAAGGCTTGTAACGGGGCTATCAGATGCGCCGATGGCACCACAAGTTCACAGCGCGCGAGCAAGGTGCGCGCGATAACCCCCAAGCAAGGTCGTTGGCAGAGATCAACGATATCTGAACCATGCACATGCACGATGACCCGCACGCCCACAAACAGCGAACAATAAGCAGGTAGATCACGTATAAAACCAGCCTTCGAGCGCGAGCAGACCAAATAGAGTATGTCTAAGTGTCGACGCAATAAGTATCCGGCGAGGCGTAGCCCAGATAGCAGCCAAGTCGACATAGATTGCAATCCGCTGCCACGGTAGGAGAAATCATATGTGCCCACCCGCTCCAGCATCGCCACGACGCGCGCTGTCACAATACCCTGCCCTGTGAGTTGTCGTGGATCCGCACTCCACCAACCGATGACTGGCCTAGGAGACCGATCATCAGATTTGCTTAAGTTATCCACGTTAGGGGCAATTTGATCACTGTGCAGCAACGAAAAATTACCGAAGGTATACACGCAATACCCGCAGGGCACGACGCCACAGCGAGGAGGTGAACAGATTTTTTGCGGAATAGGCGTCCGACGCGCTGTGGGGTAGAACAATTTTGGGATGTTGCAGCGGGAATGCCATGGGCTCATTCGGCATGGCTGCGTAAACACTAATCCTGCGCGTGTTCGTGTGATCACCGCCAAAACCAATATTTGAGACAAGATTGACACCCGGCAAGATGGCCACCATCCCTTGCGACCAGCAAGTCAGCATCCAGCGGTAAGACCAAGCATTAATTTTACCTTCGTGTATCGCTTGAAATATCTTCGTCCAGTATTTGCGCTCACTGGTTTTGTTGAACAACACGTTCAAACTGCCGTAATCCCTAAATTCTGGCCAAGAGACTGCTTCCTCAGAATTGTGCTGCCACGCTCTTCTCCATGAGGCCCAACCCCAAATATGATTGTAACGAGAAAAATAATAGCTCGTATCGGTGCGTTTGCGGCCAAACTGGAAATTATTTCCACTAATCATTCCAACGCGGTCATCTTCACGATAGCGCTCCAGCAGCTCCTCACAAAAGCGAAAAAAAGTCGGATGCGCAATGCAATCGTCTTCTAAAATAATCGCTTCTGGTACTTCATTAAACACCCAATCCAATCCACTCTTGACGCGATTTCTACAGCCGAGATTTTCCTCCGAATAATTGGTCAACACTTCACAATCCCAATCCACCCGTTGGATGATGGCACGCGTCGCAGCGCATTTTTCTGCCTCGCCCGGTCGGTCGCTGCGCGGGCCATCGGCGATCACCAGTAATTTAGGCGGTTTAGCTTTGGCGATTTCGGCAAAAACCAATTCTGTCGTATCCGGTCGATTGAAAATGATGAACGCTACCGGCGTGTTGAGTTGCCATTCAGACATTGAATGCTCTCGCGTCATTACAAAATTTAACCATAAAAAGAATGATCAATATTTCCTCCATCGCTCAGCTTGAAATACACTCGTTTAACCAAAGCTGCGTAGAAACCAGCTTATAGAGATGATGCTCAGCGGCTAGCACGCCTTGTCGGTTCTGTGTAATCAGGCGCTTGATCTTGCTTGGCTCACACCATTGATGTAGCAAGCTGTGGCTGTCCAGCAGTAACGCCTCGATCGCGACAGCCTGCTCAGATGCGAGCCAACGACCAACCGGCGTCGGGTAGCCTTTTTTATCCGGTCGGTTGCCAATGGCTGTTTGGCCATGCGCGCGCAGATATTCACGTAGCACCCATTTGGTTTCACCTGCTTTGTATCTGAGTTGGGACGGTAGTTTAAACATCCATTCCACCAAGCGGTAATCCATAAATGGATTCCTGGTTTCCACCCCATGTGCCATGCTGATGGCGTCTCCATAGTGCAGTAACCCCGGTAGAATATTCAGCGAATGATCTGCAAGCAATCGCTGCCGGACCGGGTCATTATTATTGCTCATAGGGCATTCCGGCACCTGCGGCAGTACAACACCTTTACGCAGTAGAGACTGAAAGCCCACACGCCGACGATGCCAACGCAGCAACATGGGTGACATCTCACGTGCCGACCAAGCCAACGCCCAAGGCAAGGAGAAGGTACGGTTTAAGCCACTCAGCCGCTCCGCTACGCCTGCTAGGCTCCGCTGACCGGATTTACCGGAAAGATAAGCCAGCAACTCGAGCACTGCATATTGGGGATATCCGGCCAGCGCCTCATCCGCGCCCTGCCCCTCTAATAACACCGGCACTCCCTCCGCACGCGCACGCAGCATTAGATGCCAGAGCGGATAAACGGCCGGCGAGTAGCCCGGTCCATCCATGTGCCAGGCCACCTTGCGCAAAGTATCCAGCCAGCCTTCTTGCGGAGAAGGCACGGCAATCAGTGGTGCGTTTACTGCACCACTGGCGATTTGCGCCCAAGCTAGTTCACCCTGTTCGCCCGCACTGTACACCGAAGTAAAGCAGGTCAGCGGCTGGGCTGAATAAGGACTGCCCGCCGCCAATACACCCGTCGAATCAAGACCGCCGCTGAGGGTCAGCCCGACCGGAACATCGCTGCGCAAGCGCAAGCGCACTGCATCGGTAAATAGCGCATCAAATTGCGCCAACGCTGCCTCGGCACTCAGCGCTTCATCCGTACGCTCCGGATAATTCCAGTACCGAGACAAACGCAATTTGCCCGTGCTTGGTTCATAGTTAGCGTAGTGCGCTGGCGGCAATACATGGATCCCTTCATAAAAGGATGCACCGCGCGTGTAGAGCAGATTATTGCCCAGAAAATCGAGCACTGCATTTTCGGATACGGCCCGGTGTTCCGGAAACAAAGCCAGCAGCGCCTTCGGTTCAGAGGCAAATGCCAAACCTTGCGGCCCTTCTCGGTAATACAGTGGCTTGACGCCAAAACGGTCGCGCGCTAATAGCAATCGCTGAGTTGCCGGTTGCCAGTAGGCGAATGCCCACATACCGTTAAGACGCGGTAACGCCTGCTCGCCCCATTCAATGAGCGCATGTAGCAGCACTTCGGTATCGGAATGGCCAAAAAACCGGTGACCCAGATGCTCGAGTTCGCTACGCAACTCGACATGGTTGTAAATTTCGCCATTGAAAACGATTGCCGCGCCGCTGGCTGGGTCAATCATCGGTTGGTGACCGGCAGGCGATAGATCAAGAATGGATAAACGCCGATGCCCGAGCAGTACACCCGGTGCCGCAAATACACCTCGATCATCCGGGCCACGATGGGCGAGCAGATCAAGCGCAGTACCGAAGCGTTCAGCATCCTCCGACCGGTGCCGGCCTAACCAACCCAGGATGCCACACATCAGTAGAGTTCTCCGCCCTGCCCACGCGCACGCCGCAACAAGCCTCGCAGCACGTAACGCACCTGCCCATGACTAAGCATCAAGCTAAAGCGCCGCAACTTATACAGCTTTTTTTGCCAGGTGGTCATTTCGCGGCCAGCCAAAATACGCTGATTTTCATCTTTGAACAGTTGTGCCTGGAGACTGGTTTTGGATTCGCCATGCAATCGTAACGCGCCCCAGATACGGTCAACATGAACGCCTTCGGCATGCCGAGCCAAGCGTAAAAACCAATCGTAGTCAAACGAACAATGAAATCCCTCATCCAACAAGCCAATCTGCTCCTGAACATTGCGCCGCCAAAAAGTGGCTTGATTGGCCAACAGCATACCTTCCGCCAAGAGCGCTTTGTAACTCGGTTTCACATAGCGAATATCGCGCAGCGGTCGATCATTTTCGTCGATCAACATCATGTCGCCGATAATCAAACTCGCCTGCGGATGTTTTACAGCTGCCGCCGCTAAATCATGGAATGCCCCGGGATAATAAATATCGTCCGAATTTTGCCAAGCCACCCATTCGCCGGTGGCACGACGCAATCCTTTATTGATGGCGTCAGTCTGTCCACGATCTGGTTCACTGACCCAAAAAGCTAAGCGGTCTGCATAGCGACGAATGATTTCCACACTGCCGTCAGTAGACCCACCATCGATGACTAGGTATTCCAGGTTTGGGTAGCTCTGATCTAACACGGAGCGGAGGGTGCGCTCTAAGTACTCGGCTTGGTTAAAGCTAGGGGTGATTACCGAAATTTTCGGCAATGGTTTAGACATTCCCAGGCTCCGGTGCCGCATTCCAAGTTGGATTATTCCGCATGCTTGAGGCAACTCCAATCAAGAAATAAGAGCCGACGGCCATAAAATAATTTCCGTAGAGTTGATCCGTTAATAAATACATTACATATAAGGACAAGGTTAACTGCGCCACAGCATTTGAAGTTTTAAAGACATTGTTAAACGCTTGCTGGATTAAACTGAACAGCGCACTGATCAACAAGCCACAATACAATAGTCCACCAACGAACCCTAGCTCTGCAAAGGATTGTAGGACCGTACTGTGTGGGAACCCCATCTCCTCAGCGCATGAATAACGTCCAAAAGACGCCGCTCCAACCCCCCATAACGGATTGTGCATAAACATAACGCCCGCCTCTTGGTACAAAGTCCTCCTGATTGCTAGAGAATTAACCCCTTGATCAATCACATGACAACTATCTGGTCCCAGTATCGGCACTGATGACCTGATGTTGGGTACCCATGCTTTAGTGGCAGCATCCCATACTTGATTTCCCGTCCCTCGCACCCGCGCATAATGCCCCGGCTCTTTTAAAATCTCAGGTAAAGTCATCAGATCCACATAAACTTGAGCTTGTGGCTTTGGTAGCAGTTCATAGGCTGCGCTCATCACTAGCGCTAAATACAGAAAAAACTGAAACTTTCGTGATAAAGACCAACTCTGCACGACATACAACATACAGATAGTACCCAACACACCGGCCAGCAGCACCCCACGTGCTGCAACTGTAACCAAAGCAGTCGCAAGCAATCCCAATACAACCAAGCTTACCCGCTGTGGTAACGACAGATCCCTTAAATTTTTACCTGGCCCCATAAAAAAGAACGCAGAACCAATAACCAAAGCTGCTGCTAACAGCATGGCTATCAGCAGCAATGAATAGTTATGCCCAAAAAAAGGCCATCTCCAGCGATGCAAGGTGTTGCCAATAGTCAATGACGAGTAATGCCAGCATCACCATGCTAGCCAACACAACCGCCTTGAAAAACATTTGCATGTCTTTCATTCTAATCAGACGCCCACATACGTAAGGGAGAATCGTTAAAAATGGGAGGTAGCTGCCATACTTCCATGTCACTTGCCCAGTGCCACCGCGCACGAGCAAGGATGCCAACACCCATAGGACAAACGCGCCGAATAAAGCGTCCATAATTCCCAAACGGGTCCACAACATACGTTGGCGCCATGCCAGCAATGCCACCCAAACAAAAAGACCGCCATATAAAGTGATTGTTATTGACGAATGCCATTGCAGCCCCGCAAATTGTGCAAAAGCGAGGCAAAACACCATGCCGAACAAAAGCCCGGCAGCAGGCAGCGCAGGACTGAAGATATCCGGTTTTATAATATTAATCTCATACAAGCGACTGACTCTTTACTATGGAGAATGGATAAATAAATATATGATTCATCGGTGCGAAGCCTTCGGGACGAATATGACGATAGCCGAGACCACACAATTGCTTACTCAAAGAATCCAGCTCATTTTCAGAGTTCGCTTCTATTAACAAGGTGGGTCTGCAAGTAGTTAAAAAGCTGGTTGCGCCGCGCAATACGTCTAGCTCTGATCCTTCTACATCTATTTTCAACAATGCAACATGGGGACGGCCAAGCTCTTCCCATACGCCATCCAAACTACGAACCTTGATGATCTCTTCAGTCCCACTACCAAAACCCCCTTGCACCTCGCCAAATGAGGGGTATGCCGGATCTGTGGCCATATGCATCCGCATTTGGCCATCTGCCGCACCTAATGCCACAGGGAATACGCTGACATTATCAAGCGCATTCTTGCGCAGATTTTTTTCTAGGCGCAGGACATTTGAAGCCACGGGTTCAAACGCTAATACCGAACCATGCACACCAACGCTAGCCCCCATGACGACAGAAAAGATACCAACATTAGCGCCGATATCCATAGCTTTATCACCTGCCTTTAAATATTCGCTCACGAAGTTTAATTCCGCCAGTTCAAATGTGCCATTCAACAGACTGGATAGACCCAGCGTTTCACGGTAGCGCAATCCAACCCGCACATTGCCTGGTGGTACCGGGAGATCAAACTCGGCGTTCGCACGCGGTAACAAGGGCATAATAATATGACGTAAATAAATTCCCTTACCACGCTGGATTGGAAACCACCTCAGATAAAAACGTACTGGATATAGCAACAACCATATCAGAGGAAACAATCGTTCCCGTAAACCGGGGTGGTCATTGGCGTTATCCATCATTTACAACCTCAATTTAATTAACGTCTAAAAAATTTACAACTCAGTACTTTAAGATTTAAACCCCATCCGCTGAAGTAAAATACTCAGCATCGGTTCCCGGACCGCTATCGCGGCAAGGCCAAGCAATATCACCAATAAGCCAATCAATCCACTACCATCCTTGATACCCCACAAAACTGCCGCAGCAAACAGCGCCACCGCCATTGCATAACGCAGTCGTTGCCCCCGCAGCGCAGCGTCAAGTCCGTCGAACTTCCCCGAGATGGACTTACAGCGCGCATAAATTGCCGACACGTTATAAATCGTCGCCGCGAGCAACCCAAAGGCTGCGCCAATCAATCCAACATAAGGAATAAGCGCGAGCGTAACGACCACATTCGTGATCGCTAGAATTGCTTGGCTACGGAATATGAAATGAAGTTCGCCACGCCCAATTAGGCTAATATAAAGCGGCGTAATATAGATCATTCCTAAGTTTGAAAGCGTAGCAATCGCAAAAAAAGCTAATAATTGAGTTGCATCAATGGTCAGCCAATGATGGGCTGCCCAGGACAAAAATAATGCGCCCAGGGCATGAAACATCAACACTGGCACCCCAACCAAAGCGAGCACACGGAAAAAAGTCGGCCCCACAGCTTCTTTATCCTGACTTCCCAAGTGAAGAAATACCCGCATCGCTGCCCCAAAAAGATACTGGATTCCCCAAATCACTTTCATCGCCAAATCGTAAATTGTAACGGCGCTGGCCCCTACATAATGGTTCAGTAATAGCTTATTTAACGGCTCTAGAAATATGCCCATGAGTGAAGTGGCCTGCAGTACACCGCCTGATCTGAGTAAGTGCACCAAACCTTCCAGACGCTTACGCGTCGGCCTATAAACAAGTCTTTCTGGCATCACCCTGCGCTTAACCAGCCAAAGCAGACACAAATCAGTCAACACCCCAGCACAAAGCACTATTACATAGTCTGAGGTAGTAATTGATATACGCGCAAAGAAAAATACAGCTAGCAAGATCAGCACTACCGTAGGGCCAACCAGTTGCCATTTCATGGCGAGATCCAACCTGCCTTTGCTCTCTATCAAAGCTGAATGTAAAGCGACCACAATCTGAATAGCAGTCAGTAAGCCCATCAGCAAAATGACGCGTCGGATTTCTAAATCGAGAATATTGCCAGATTCAATGGACATGAGCCGTGGAGCAAATTCTCTCAAGAGGAATGTCACAAGCACTAACACCGCTAGTGACATCACACTAAATATCGACGACGAAGCCAGCAAAACGGAGTGCTTCTCACCGACAGCGTCAGGTGCCATCAGCTTGACGACTAAGGCGGTAAAAATACTTGAATTCAGCGATAAGTAGAGGACGAACAAGGCGAGGACGGTTGCAACATGACCGTAATCCACCACGCCTAACAAGCGAATGGCGAGTAACGCATTGATTAGGCCTGATGCTGCGCGAAAGGCCGCAGCCGCACCGCTCCAGCTAGCGTTACGAAAAAGCGCGGGCATTGCTATAAGTCACTAAGGTTAGGCTGGCAACGCGTCATACTCGTGCGTTTTGTTATTCACAAAAATAGCATCGGCCCAAAGTAGCTCATCATGCTTTCCGTAGTGGAGACCGCATAAGGTATACAAGCTATACCCAGACTCCCCCAGCAAGCGAAGAACATCCGGGAAAAGGTTGCAGCCCTTATATATCTCGACGAATAGCACCTCGATCAATACCACACGCGCACTCCGTAATGTGGATCGCGCACCGAGTAAGGCCTTGTAGTCATAGCCTTGGAGATCGAGTTTGATGATATCAACCTGACTCAGCACTTGCTGTGTGCAATAGGCATCGATCGTGAGGATATCCACCTCTACTTGCTCCACCAGTTTGCACAGCGATTGCAAATCCGATTGCAAGCCTTCCCCTGGCGGCAACAGTGAATTGGTTGGTCGCGAGGCATTGATATTAAAAGTCGCCTTTCCCTTTGATTCCCCTAGCGCCGCCATCACTACCTGAACATTAGGTTTTGCTGAAAAAGTCTCAACCAATTCTTTGGCCAATGATGGGTCTGGCTCGAAACAATGAAAGCTTGCTTGCGGCGCAAAAGCGGAAAAAGCTTCTACAGAACCGCCACGGTGCGCACCACCATCAATAATAAGCGGGGCAGCTAGCCCGCACCGTTCAACGGCTATCCTGTACGATTCATCTTCTGGCAAATACACGCGAGAAGATCGCTTCATCGCAACGATTCCAAACTTTAAAAGTAACGCCTTGATAATTTTCTTCACTGAATAACCCAAAAAAAATGCTTTGTAATTTCCATCCTCTAGCGCTGCTTAAAGATGAACTTCATATGTCTCTCGACATGTCTCGCAGAGACCATTTACATGTGCATACTGCGTGCCGCAATTATATCGATTTGTTGCGCCACCACACGTCGTTCATCATACAATTCGAGGGCGCGCTGCCGTCCTGCTTTACCCATGCGACGGGCCAGTTCCGGGTTAGCTACCAAGCGGCCAAGCGCTTGCCCTAACGCAGCCGAACTTCGGATAGGCACCAATAATCCCGTTTCCTCCGCCACCACCTCTTCTCTAGAACCTCGAATATTGGTCGCTACCACAGGTAAGGCCATCATCATGGCTTCGATAATCGAGCGCGGCATACCCTCTCGATAGGAAGGCAAGCAAAATACATCCATCGCCCCAAGAAAATTTGCTACATCCGCTCGATAACCCACGGCCACCAACCGTGATCCGAGTTGTTTTTGCGCGGCTTGCAACTCTCGTTCTATTGAAGCATCGTGATCGCTCGTGAGCCGCTCGCCCACCAAAATAAAATGCGCCATGGGGAATTTTTTACCGAGCTCCATTGCAGCTTCTAAGAACTCAATCAACCCTTTCTCCCGCACTAATCTGGAGACGATACCCACGACGAATGCATCAGCTGGAATCCCTAAATTTATTCGGGCCAGCAGTTTACGGGCATCATCAGCAGGGTCGAACAACTCTGCATTCACGCCATTACCAATATCCACCACACGGCTTCTATCGATGATTCCCTGCGACACAGCAACTCGCGCATCTTCGCTGCTCTGGGTAAACAGCAGATCAGTCAATCGACCGCTTAGTTTCTCGACCAAAACATAAAATCGATATTTGAATTTTGGCATTTCATCATGAAAATAAAATCCGTGCGCCGTATATACAATCAGTGGGACTCCTGCCAACCGCCCCGCGGTACGGCCCAATAATGCCGCAATTGGTGTGTGCACATGCAATACATCGAAGCGCTCTTGCCGAAAAAATTTATACAACAACCAGACCGATCGCATGTGCGAGGTCACCTCAAAAATATCTCTCGAAATACTGATCGGAAAGTGTCTGTAGCCTTGCTGCCGGAGTTCAGCAACATATTGCCCATCCGAACAAACCGAGGTGATATTCCAGCCCTTATCTTGCATGCCTTCAACCAATGGCAGTAGCAGGTGCTTTAACGTGAAGTCTACTGCACACAGCTGGCAAACCTTGAGACTTGGCTTACCTTCCTCTTGGTCAAGGCAAACATTCTTCCGATTTTTGCTGCGCAGGTACCAATCAACCGTTTGTTGAATGCCCTGCTGAAAATCAAAAGGAGGCGACCATTCCAACTTACTCCGTATTAGTGACCCATCAACCTCAAGGTCATTAACCAAGCTCCCCATTTGCTGTTGCTTACCGGTAATTTTTCCAAACAATTGAAGCAACCATCTTGGGCAAGGAAATAACCGTGGTTTACGCCCCATCGCGCGCGCTAATTCACCCACCAAGTCAGGCAAGGTTAGGGGTTCATTGTCTGAAATGTGGAAAGTTTCGCCTGCCGCACCTGGATGGATGGCGCAAGCTGACAACGCGGATGCTAGGTTTTGCAGGTAGACAAAATTACGCTTGTTGGCCAACCGCGTGAATGGCAATGGAATGCCAAGGCGGACCGCCGACAACAACTTCAAGAAATTGGCTTTGACGCCTTCTCCATATACCAGAGGGGGGCGAACGACGACGACCTCAAGCTGTGTTTCCGTTTCGATTTCACGCAGCGCCTGCTCAGCTTCCCATTTCGAAATAGCATAAATATCAACGGGGGCAGACATGGCTTGTTCCGTTAACGGTTCACCATAAGACTCCTCGCCACAGACTTTAATACTGCTAACGAAAACAAAACGGCGAACACCGACTTTATGAGCCAGGTAGGCTAAGCGTTTAGTAAATTGTACATTCGTTTCTTTATAGGCCGCCTCTTTGTCTGGATTGATTCTGCCTAAGAAATGCGCTCGCCCGGCAAGATGCACAATACACTCCACGCCGGACAACGCTTCATGGACAACTGTTTCGGTCGTGTTTTCATTGATCTCGAAGGTATTTTCCAAGCCGTCATGCGCCCTAACAGCGCGGCGAACATCATGTCCTTCTTTTGTCAAATTGCGGCAAAGCGCTTTCCCGACAAAACCATTAGCGCCAGTTACCAAAATACGCAAAATTAAATCCTCACCTGTTTTAATTTCGCGCCATGATGAAAACTTGCCGCAAGACCCATAACAAAATATAAGCCAGCGCTCATGAAATAGCTGCCGTAGAACTGACTGGTTGTAATTTGCAACACCATAAATGCCAGCAACCAGCCCATATTTGCCTTGAAGGAAACATCCGTAGCAGAAAAGTATCTTGTGATCGGCACGCGAACAACTACCCAAAGCAAAGCAAAATAAAGCAATCCGCCTAAAACTCCCAACTCCGCTAGGACTTGCAAAATGGTGGTATGGGGATACCATCCAGGACCAGTACAAGAATAAAAACCATAACCATTCGCGCCCACACCGGTCAGTGGTTTTGCCAGGAAAATCTCCCAAGCCGTCCGATAGTGAATCCAACGATCCGCAATCGAGTTCGGAATCTCCTTACAAATACTCTCACCCAATATTGGCTTTCCAAATTCAAGCTTCGGTGGCTGACGAAGAACCTCACTCAATGCGACACTCGGGCGTAAGAGCAGAAGCTTAAAATAAGCTTCGTGGTGCTTATTCTGAAATGAGATACTAAAAGCGACTATCGCGAACAAGCCGAGATATAACAAGATGGCGATCTTTTTTTTCCACCCTAAAAAGGGAGCAAAGAAAAACAATGTAATCACCCCCAATATCACAGCAACGGCCGAGCCCCTTGATGCTATCCAAACCATTGCCGATACGATCGATGCCAATAGCAGGTAATAAAAGAACCGATACTGTTTTTTATTGCTGCTAGGCGCAGTATTAGATGTGGGCGGGGAAGTTAATTTAGAGATCAGCGCCAATAAAGCCGCCGAAAACAGCAAGCCCGAAAGCATGGTGCCGTGACCTTGCCCAAATAGGATGGGCGCAGGGGAATTCTCGTACAGGAATCCAGGTTGACTATTTTTTATGTATTCGAACGGCAACAACAACAAAAGAATCCCGGCCATCCCAATTAGTATTCTTTTAAATAGATCGAAATCCTCAACCACCATCATGCGCCCTAGAATATAAGGCAGAATAAAGAAAAATGGCATGAATTCCAGTTTTAGTATCGATCCCTTCCACCAATGCGTGGCGACTGACCCCAGCACCCAAAGCAAGAATGCGCAAAAAAGAAAATCTACTTTATTAAAGATGAAACCGGATAATCGCCATCGGCTAACGATAACAGCCATCGCCCAAACTGCAACTAAAGAATAAAGCGCAACGGTGAGGTATCGCGGCCACTGCAATCCAAGATAAGACCACAGCGCAAAACCGAAAACTATTCCATACAGCAAAATGGCTGCGGGGGTCGCGGGAGATTTCATTAAATTCTTAACTGTGAACGACATGCCCATACTTTATTTCGATTCATTCATTGTCAAATCCAGCCAAGATTGGAACATTAATACCACCCATAACTGATGTTGCCAGTTCCGTTTGCCCGAAAGATGCTCCAGCCACTTCTGTCGGATCGGTGCCGGGTTCAAAAAACCTTCACGTTTAAGCTTTGTCTCATCCAATAGAGACTCTGCCCAATCCCGTAATGGGCCACGTAACCAGCTATCCAGCGGAATGCCGAAGCCCATTTTGGGACGCTCGATCAACTCCTTGGGTACATATTTATAAAGCACCTGTCGCAACACATGCTTACCTTGTCCATTCAATATCTTCATGGACAATGGCAAGCGCCAAGCGAATTCCATCACGCGATGGTCCAAAAACGGCACGCGCGTTTCCAGGCTCACGCTCATGGCTGCCCGATCCACCTTGGTCAGAATGTCGTCCGGTAAATAGCTGATCGTATCCAACGCCATCATGCCTTGCACAAGATCGGGTAAATTTGGCCACTGACTGCGGTCTGTTAGCACCGTGACCGGCTCTTTGCTTCCGAGTACAACAGAAGCAGGATCATCCCAGAGAGAAACAAGCCCAAGGTACAAGCTCTCCATGTTTTCAGAACGCAATACACGGGATAGCTTATGCAGTTTGTCGCCCGGATTGGCGAAACGCAGCTTACTCGGCAATAGCGGTAAAACTAAGCCCATGGTCGCATCCCAGCGCTCCGGTGAAGCGCTGTTGAGCGCGCCGGACATCAGGCTACGCAGTGGCATGGGCAAACGACCAATCTTGCTCAGCTTTTGTCCCAGAAAATAGCGGTTATATCCGCCAAATAACTCATCACCGCCATCACCGGAAAGACTCACCGTCACCTGTTCACGCGCCATACTCGAAACCAACCAGGTGGGAATTTGAGAGGAGTCTGCAAAGGGTTCATCGTAGATGTGTGACAGCTGAGGAATCACTGCCATCGCCTGTTCCGCAGTGACATATAGCTCGGTATGCTCAGTTCCCAGATGTTTGGCTACGGCATGCGCATATTCGGCTTCGTTATAGCCTGGGTCTTGAAAGCCAATGGTGAAGGTTTTGACTGGGCGACTCGATTGCGTTTGCATCAATGCCACCACCGCTGATGAGTCCACCCCGCCAGAAAGAAAAGCCCCAAGCGGCACATCGGCCAGCATTTGTCCGACGACTGATTGTTGTAACAAGCGCTCTAACTCTTCAGCGGCCTCTGTTTGGTTACCCACAAACAAGCTTTGCTGACCTGCCTGAGCAGCCTCGCTTGCAGACCAATAATTGACTGGTTCAGCAATTTTTCTGCCCGCGTTAAGTCGCAACCAAGTACCAGGGGGCAGCTTAAAAATCCCCTGATAGATCGAATGTGGGGCGGGAATATAACCATGCCGCATGTACAGCGCCAATGCATCACGATCAATTTCGGCGCTGAATGCGGGATGTACTTTCAGCGCCTTGAGTTCGGAACCAAACAGGAAAACACCGCCCTGTTTGCCGTAATACAAGGGCTTTTCTCCAAAACGATCGCGCGCCAATATCAGTGATTGCGTTTGGCGATCCCACAATGCAAAAGCAAACATGCCGACACATTGCTTGAGTGTTGCATCCACGCCCCAAGCGCAGATGGCCTCCAACAAGGTTTCTGTATCGGAATGACCTCGCCATCCCTGCCCACCTGTTGGCGATGCGTTACTAGCGTGAGCATGATTCTCTAATGCCCCGCGCAAGCTGAGATGATTGTAAATTTCCCCGTTAAAAGCGATAACGTAGCGGCCACTTGCAGACAGCATGGGCTGATGCCCGGCGGGGGAAAGATCCAGAATGGAAAGCCGACGATGTGCGAGGGCCAGGCCTGCCGTTTCATCCAACCACACCCCAGCGTCATCAGGGCCACGATGGGCGATGGCATTGGCCATGCGCGTCGCTGTCTCGCGCATTTCAGCGGTACTGACCCTTCCCAAAAAGCCTGTAATTCCACACATTACTAAACGTTTTTCGAAACCGATTTTATTGCACGGATGTAGCAAACACGGTCTTTCCATTGTGATTGCCAGTGAACATGATCAATTTCAAAACCAATTGACTCTATAAGCTTACATAGGTCGGGGAATGTTGGGTGCCATACGTGATGATCAACGAATTTGTTTATCCCTAGCATGGGTAAAATATGGCTGGCAACATGCTTTACATATTCCTTCGCATTGAGCCTCCCATTCATCCCCCCTTCCACATACAGCCCCACGATGAGCTGTCCTTTATCACGCAATACTCTGTAGGCTTCCCATAGGGCAAGTTCGGGGTTTTGAAAATGGTCAAGTACAGACCTCATATGAACCGTATCAAAGGAATTCGACCTGAAGGGAAGATACTCTGCCATGCCGCAAATAAAGTTGACAGGATCCTTTAGGAATGGATATGCCTCTACTAGGCGTGGCTGCTTGTCTATTCCTCGGAACACCCTTAAATAAGGGTCAAGAATTACATATTCCTGGCCTGGAGAAAGGAATGCACGTAGGCGTCCCTGGTGCCCTCCAACATCCAAGCAACGTCCAATGATTGGGAAGCGAACATAAACCTCTCGCACACCTTCACGCTCCGCTTCATAATTAGTCGCATCCGTAAAAGCCAGATCATCAGACCATTTCTCGTACTCATCTTGCCCATGCGCCCAAACTTGCGCATCCGCAGAAAAATGCAAAAACCTAAATGGTCGCAAATCGAGGACGCCATTAACACAGGGATAAGCCTTACCATAATTTGATGCAGCACCATTTGATGAGATCGCCAAAGGTTCTTTACCAATTGGATCTACCAACAGTTCTGCTACCCACGCCTCTAAAGGATTAGCAGTTGGATCACCATCTCTCATTTAATTCCCCCCGAAAATAATTAACCTTGGTTACCCGTCAGCCATATATGTTCACAACCACCAGATGCTGGTTCGACACAGAAGTCTGTGGGCAGTCGTGTGTACTACGGTTCCTCGTTTAGATGAAGGGAAGCAATCAAACGCTTGATAAACGCATTCTTAAACCCTCCCACTGCGCCAGCACCTGCACATCAGCGGACTGGACTCTGGTTTTAATGACATGTGACTCCATCCCTATTGCCATGCTTGCGAGGTCACGTCCGGCCGCTAACGTGTGGCCAACCGCCCCCCGTAACAAATGGCCTCTATTACCACCAACAGCTACTGCGTCCAGATAATGGTAGCGACCGGATAAAGTCTTTAGCACTGACAAACACGCATACCGATAACCCAACAACACCTCCGCCAAACCTGCGAAATGGCTTGTTCGGTAAGTACGGTAGAGCAAGGATTGATCTTGTGCCTTGCGCGCCAGTTCGTCATAAGGATTTTGTCGGAACCATTCCGCACGCCCCATCCAGGTCGGGTGTGGCATAGGAAAACCATGCCAGGGTCGACGGCTAATCTCTTCATGCGACTGCGCCGCCGTAAGCACGCCTATGGCTTGATCATGTTCATTCACAAGCAGTGTGGACGTTGCCAACAAATCCACTTCGGGATGATTTTGTAGGTAAGTGATTTGTTTTTCGAAGCGCGCAGGAAAAGCAACATCATCCGCATCCATACGGGCAATGTATTGCCCTCTTGCCAAGGAGACGCCTTGATTTAAACGCGCAGGTAGACCACGACACAGCGAATCCCCATATAGCCGTATGCGTGGATCGTCAATGGATTTAAGGATCTCAGCAGATCCGTCAGTAGAGCCATCATCCAACAGAATCAGTTCCCAGTGAGGGTAGGTTTGCCAGAGCAGCGAGCGGATGGAGCGCAACAAAGTGTCTCGTGCATTATGGAAAGACATAAGCACGCTCACCAAGGGCTGGTTTTGGGTAGCGCCCCCTGCCGGCATAGATTTAGTCTGCTTTCACGAAAAAAAACTTAGCCTACACAAGCACCAAGCAACATTAAAAAGAAAAAGATTAGCAGCACGTTTCATTTAATGAACTGCTCGCAGGTGAGTGGCCATACGCAGTGCAAGTGCGGCAATCGTAAGGCCCGTGTTTGCATAACCACTAGCGGGAATCAAC
>JAHECG010000004.1:0-37657 GCA_024641855.1 Betaproteobacteria bacterium
AGGCGCTCTTCCATGATGCCGAATGCTTCGTCCCATGAAATCTCTTCAAATTGTGCAGCACCACGCTCGGTGCCGGGCTTACGCCGCAAGGGCTTGGTCAAGCGCGCGGGAGAGTACTGCTTCATGATGCCCGAGGCGCCTTTGGCGCAAATCACGCCTTTGTTCAGCGGGTGGTCGGGATTACCCTGGATATAGCGAATTTCACCATCTCTTAAGGTCACGCGGATACCACAGCGACAGGCACACATATAACAAGTGGTATTTTTGGTTTCGATGCGCCCTTCCGGCTTCTTGAGTGGGTCGTGAACTACCGCCATTGTGTAACCTCGAGTCTAGCCGGATCGCAACAATTTCCGAGCTGATTAATCTATGAAATAACCGGAATGATAAAGTCGTAAAAATACTGCGGTTTCTATTGCAAGCCTTTAAGTATCCAAGGATTTTGAATATTAGTCAATCCTAATTCTTGTGCCACCAGCTCGCCGAAACGCACAGGAATTTATTTATCATAGCCGTCATGCAGCATTTCGTACTATTCGATATGAAACTGAACAGCGGCACAAAAAAACAAACCGAATCGGCTTAAAGCCAATTCGGTTGTATTGGGGGAAAACAGAATATTCAGCTAATGCGTCTGGGTGGCTTGCTATTGCTTTCCAGCCAACGCTTTACGCGCTCAGCATCCTCGATACGTGTGTACTTTCCCGCAGAATCCAATAGCACAATAATCAACGGTTGATTGGCGATTGTGGCCTGCATCACCAAGCAGTGACCCGCTTCAGAAATATAACCGGTCTTGGAAATACCGATTTCCCATTCTTTTTCCCGCACCAACTTATTGGTATTGCGGAATGCAACATTGCGTAGCACTAGTTTCTTATGCGCCAACTTACGAGCACGTTTGTAAATCGGCATTTGCAGATCGTAGGATGCTGTGGTCGTCAACTCGTGAATGATGGGATACGTATGCGCAGCGCGCACCATGCGCGCGAGATCTTCAGCCGTCGATTGATTCTCGCTACGCAAGCCCGATGAATCGGCAAAATGCGTGTTACTCATGCCGAGGCGTTCCGCCTTCTTGTTCATGGCGGCAACAAAAGCATGAGTTCCACCTGGATAAGAACGTGCCAACGCCGCCGCAGCTCGATTTTCCGAGGACATCAAAGCTAGGTGCAACAATTCACGTCGCGTTAACGATGCGCCCACATTTAAACGTGAATGCGTGCCTTTGACGCGGTCAATATCATCGTTGCTGATGGTCACGTTTTCCGTGAGGGGTAAACGCGCATCCAAGCTAACCATTGCCGTCATCAGCTTGGTAATCGAAGCGATCGAAGTACGCGCATCGGCATTTTTGGAATAAATAATTTCACCGGTGGACTCGTCCACGATCAACGCCATGGATGATCTTAAATCTGGGTCGCCCTTGAGATTTTGCGCGAGTGCGCTTGTGTCGGGTTGCTTATTTTCGACTTGCTGAATCTTCAAAGAAATTGGGTCGATCGCCTTGGGGCAGTCGTATTCCTGCAAGCCAGTTTTAACACCGAAATCCAGGCGATCTGAATTCAACAGCTTCGTGCACTCTGCCTGTGCAGAAGGCGCTGTTATCAACAAAGACGCCATCAAAACGAGAAGATTATTCATATTCGTAGTCATCGGCACCAACTCCGTAATCTTTAGCTTACTTATTGTTCACAAAGCTTTTTTTATAAAATACGGGGCACCGAAACGCTGTCCCCATACAGATTATGGGTCTAAGTTACAGCTAAAAACCGCTTTTTGGCAAGACTTTTTTAATTCGGCCAATGAGTTAAGAGAAACTCTTAAAGCCGAACTTAGAAATTAACAATAGCGCCCGCTAAGCAACACAATCAACGAAATAGTGCACCTCGCCATCCGTCTCTTCGGTGACCAAGCCATGGATATCCGTCTCAAACCCTGGAAAACGTTGATTAAATTCTCGTGCGAACTTGAGATAACGTACGATGGTTTCGTTAAATCGCTCACCAGGAATAAGCAAGGGAATGCCTGGCGGGTAAGGTGTCAGTAAAACACTCGTGATGCGCCCTTCGAGCTGATCGATTTCAACACGCTCAATCTCGCGATGTGCCATTTTGGCGAAAGCATCCGCCGGTTTCATCGCAGGCATCATTTCCGATAAGTACATTTCGGTCGTCAACCGCGCCACATCATTTTCTTTGAACAGCGCGTGGATTTGACAACACAAATCTTTGAAACCCTTTTTCTCATAGCGCGGATGCTTGGCGACAAATTCCGGCAAAACACGCCACAGCGGCTGATTCTCGTCAAAATCGGCCTTGAACTGTTGCAAGGCCGTGAGCAGCGTATTCCAGCGGCCTTTGGTGATCCCGATCGTAAACATGATGAAGAACGAATAAAGTCCGGCCTTCTCCACAATCACGCCATGCTCTGCAAGATATTTTGTAACGATTGCGGCAGGAATACCCCACTCTGCAAAGTCACCATCCACATCCAAGCCTGGAGTGATAATCGTTGCCTTAATCGGATCCAGCATATTGAAGCCAGAAGCCAATCGTCCGAAACCATGCCAACGCTCGTTGTCGCGCAAGACCCAATCATCGCGCTCACCGATGCCCTCTTCCGCCAAATTTTCTGGGCCCCACACTTTGAACCACCAAGAATCGCCAAATTCGCCATCGACCTTACGCATGGCACGTCGGAAATCCAGCGCTTCCAAAATGGATTCTTCTACCAATGCTGTACCACCCGGTGGCTCCATCATTGCCGCCGCCACATCACACGAGGCCACAATAGCGTATTGCGGCGAGGTCGAGGTGTGCATCAAATAAGCTTCGTTAAAGCTGTGATAATCGAGCTTACGTGTCTGTGAGTCTTGCACCAAAATTTGCGATGCTTGGGATAGACCGGCTAACAGTTTATGCGTTGATTGCGTCGCAAATACCAAGGCATCCATAGAACGTGGACGATCTTTGCCGATGGCGTGCATGCCTTTGTAAAAATCATGGAAAGTGGCATGCGGCAACCAAGCCTCGTCGAAATGCAGAGTATCGATATAACTACCAAGCAAGTCTTTGATGGTATCGACGTTGTAAACGATGCCATCGTAGGTGCTTTGCGTGATCGTGAGAATCCGCGGCTTAGTTTTAATGTGCTTAGCGAAGGGATGTGCTTCGATTTTCTTCTGGATATTTTCCGGGCGAAATTCTTCCATCGCGATCGGGCCGATGATGCCGTAATGATTGCGTGTCGGCGTCAAAAATACCGGAATTGCGCCGCACATAATAATCGAGTGCAGAATCGACTTATGGCAATTACGATCGACCAAAACAATATCGTTGGGCGCAACGGTTGCATGCCACACCATTTTGTTTGAAGCCGATGTGCCGTTCGTTACGAAGAACAAATGATCGCAATTGAAAATTCTCGCCGCATTATGTTCCGATGCAGCCACGGGTCCAGTGTGATCCAGTAATTGCCCGAGCTCTTCCACCGCATTACAGACGTCCGCACGCAGCATGTTCTCGCCAAAGAATTGATGGAACATTTGCCCGATCGGGCTCTTTAAAAAAGCGACGCCGCCGGAGTGCCCAGGACAATGCCAGGAATAAGAACCATCGGCCGCATAGTGCGTCAAGGCACGAAAAAACGGCGGCACGATAGAATCCAAATAAGCGCGCGCCTCACGTCCTATGTATCGCGCCAAAAATTCCGGCGTGTCTTCCAACATGTGAATGAAGCCATTCAACTCGCGCAAGATGTCATTGGGTATATGACGTGCGGTGCGTGTTTCACCATGCAAGAAAATCGGTATCTCGGCATTGCGGAAGCGGATCTCTTCCACAAAGGCACGTAAATTTGCTAACGCCGTCTGCGCTTGTTCCGGGGAACCGGAGAGTTCCTCGTCGTCAATCGACAAGATGAATGCCGAAGCCCGTGATTGCTGCTGGGCGAACGAGGACAAGTCGCCGTAACTGGTGACACCCAAGACTTCCATGCCTTCGTCTTCGATGGCCTTCGCCAACGCACGCACGCCGAAGCCGCTCGCATTCTCGGTGCGGAAATCTTCATCAATAATAAATACGGGAAAACGAAAACGCATAGCGCCTCCTAAAGGGGAGCGTTAAATAGGTCAATCAAAGGGGCGATAGTTAAAATCTTGAGCAGCGTCACACGAGTCTGTCTCTGATGTTTTTAGCGGTGGTTTTTGCATGGCGTTTTGACTATTTCTTCCGGCTCAATAAACGCGACTTAGACCACGGTCGAGTTGGCGCAGCCCAATCAAGCCAAAATTTTCCACCATAAGACGGATCCTCGAATACTTTGCGGCGCGAGGCTGAGGATGTCAAAAACCATCTCGCCTCACCCCGCACGCTAAATGTTACGTATTTTGAATCACAATACTTGGGAACTTAACCGAATGGTCTTGCGCCAAGTCGGCGATTTTCACTGCGACACGACGTGCAATTTGCTTATAAATTTGCGAGATGCGGCTATCCGGATCAGACGCGACGCTCGGCTTGCCGGAGTCGGTCTGTACGCGAATCCCCATGTCGAGCGGCAAAGCACCCAGCATTTCAATCTCGTAGTCCTTACCCATGCGCTCGCCGCCGCCTTCGCCAAAGATGCGTTCCTCATGACCGCACTTGGAGCAAATATGCAGACTCATGTTCTCGACGATACCGAGAATCGGAATGTTGACCTTCTGGAACATCTTCAGGCCCTTGCGTGCATCGATCAAAGCGATGTCTTGCGGCGTGGTCACAATCACCGCACCGGTCACTGGTACGCGTTGCGCCAGTGTCAGTTGAATATCTCCGGTACCCGGGGGCAAATCGACCACCAGATAATCCAAATCATGCCAATTCGTTTGGTTCAGCAGTTGCTCCAGCGCCTGCGTCACCATCGGGCCGCGCCAGACCATCGGCGTTTCGACATCGATCAGGAAGCCGATAGACATAGCTTGCAAGCCGTGGCCCATCATCGGCTCCAAGGTCGTGCCATCCGCAGATTCCGGCTTACCGCTAATGCCCAACATGGTCGGTTGCGACGGGCCATAAATATCCGCATCCAAAATACCCACTTTGGCACCTTCAGCCGCCAAGGCTAAAGCCAGGTTAACCGCTGTAGTGGATTTACCTACACCCCCCTTACCGGAAGCCACCGCAATGATATTGCGCACACCTGGTACGGGCTTCACACCGCGTTGCGCTGCATGCGCAACGATCTTTGAAAATACATTCGCTGTTACCGAACCCACGCCGGGAATGGTTTTGATCTTGGCTTCGACCTGCTGTTTGATCTCGGCGAGTACGCTGTTCGCGGGAAACGGTAACACCACATCCAGGGTCACGTTATCCCCGTCAATTTTGATGTTGCGCGCTGCTTTGGTACTGACGTAGTCCTTTTGCAAACTCGGATCAATCAGTTCCTTCAACGCGGTTTGCACTTGCAGCTCGGAAATCGACATCGCTTACTACTCCTTCAGACAATTCTGGGTCAACTACGAAAAAAAGCGATTTTAAATGGTTTTCCCCGCTAGCGCGGGATTTTTTTAACCCGCAAAATCATGAATAACCCTTGAATTTCCAAGGATAAGCCCATGTCGCAACAGTCTCACCAGTGATAATGCTGCGATCAGGCGCCAAGGCCGTTAAAATACCTCTTTTTCCGAATTGGCGCTTTTTTTATGTCCCGCAATATTCTGGTTACCTCCGCCCTGCCCTATGCAAACGGCAGCATCCACATCGGCCATTTGGTCGAATATATCCAAACCGACATTTGGGTGCGCTTCCAGAAAATGCGCGGCCATAGCTGCAACTATGTGTGCGCCGACGATACGCATGGCACAGCGATTATGCTGCGCGCAGAAAAAGAGGGGATCACGCCCCAGCAGTTGATCGATAAAACCCATGGTGAACATCTACGTGACTTTGTAGGCTTTAATATTGCATTTGATAATTACTATTCAACCAACTCTGATGAAAACCGCACATTGTCTCAGGGCATTTACCGCAAATTGCGCGAGAAAAACCTGATCGAGATTCGCACCATCGAACAACTGTATGACCCTGAAAAAGAATTATTTCTAGCGGATCGTTTCATCAAAGGCGAATGCCCGAAATGCCACGCACAGGATCAATACGGAGATGCGTGCGAAGTCTGTGGTTCCACATACGCGCCTACCGAGTTGATCAAGCCCTATTCGGCGGTCTCCGGTGCGACGCCGGTGAAGAAAACCACTGAGCAATATTTCTTCAAGCTGGGTGAATGTGCCGATTTTTTAAAACAATGGACTCGCGCTGGACATCTGCAAAACGAAGCCGCCAACAAAATGGCCGAATGGCTCGATAGCGGTTTGCAAAGCTGGGACATCTCGCGCAACGCCCCTTATTTTGGTTTTGAAATTCCCGATGCGCCCGGCAAGTACTTCTACGTTTGGTTGGATGCACCAATTGGCTACATGGCCAGTTTTCAAAATCTTTGTGCAAAAAATAAGCTCGATTTTGACGCCTACTGGAAAGAAGGCGCAAGCACAGAGCTATATCACTTCATCGGTAAAGACATCCTCTCTTTCCATGCCCTATTCTGGCCGGCCGTATTGTCCTACTCCGGTTATCGCACGCCGACGAAAATCTTTGCGCATGGATTTCTGACCGTTGGTGGACAGAAAATGTCTAAATCACGCGGCACTTTTATTACCGCTGAAAGCTATTTGCAACAAGGTTTGAATCCGGAATGGCTACGCTATTACTTCGCTGCCAAGCTCAACAGCACGATGGAAGATATTGATCTCAATTTGGACGATTTCGTTGCACGGGTGAATAGCGATTTAGTCGGCAAGTACGTCAACATCGCCAGCCGTGCTGCCGGATTTATCAGCAAACGCTTCGACGGAAAACTTGCCGATCACATCGAACCTTCCTCACTCATCACGCAAGTCGCCGACGCCGCACCACAAATAGCCGAATTATTTGAAGCCCGCGAATATGCAAAAGCCTTGCGCGAGATCATGACGCTGACCAATTTGGTTAATCAATATGTCGACGAGAAAAAGCCCTGGGAACTCGCAAAAAAACCTGAGGCTGCGGCAGAATTGCATCAAGTCTGTAGCGTAAGCCTGAACTTGTTTCGACTGCTCAGCATCTACTTGAAACCGGTGTTACCACAAGTGGTCGGCCAAGTTGAAGCATTCCTCGCCATCCCCCCGCTCACTTGGGATGATGCCCGCACCTTATTACTTGGCCACACCATTCAACCCTACCAACATTTGATGACCCGTGTTGAGGGTAAACAAATCGACGCTTTACTGGCAGCCAACAAAGAAACATTGGAAGCTGCAAAGTCGAGCGGCCACTCACCTGTGCGACATGCGGAAGCGCAAGTTCATCATGCCGCTACGGTTGATCGTTCGAAAATGGCTGACGATTCTTCTTTTATCTCGATCGACGACTTCAGCAAAGTCGATTTACGCATCGCGAAAATCGTGAATGCCGAGCATGTTGAAGGTGCAGAAAAACTACTCCGGCTGACATTAGACATCGGCGAAGAAAAAACCCGCACCGTATTCGCCGGCATTAAATCTGCCTACGACCCAAGCACCTTAGTTGGACGACTGACTGTCATGGTGGCCAATCTTGCACCACGTAAAATGAAATTTGGGCTATCCGAAGGGATGGTGTTGGCTGCATCAGGCGAAAGCGCTGGACTCTATATCCTCAGCCCAGACTCTGGAGCGCAGCCGGGGATGCGAGTTAAATAAACGTTCGGATATCCCTCAGCAACATCAGCGGACAATAAAAAAGCGGCACTAAGGCCGCTTTTTTATTTCAAGCTAAAGTCAGCTTACGGCTTGATGTAAACAAATCCTTCTTTAGCTTGCAGCTTGGCCAACTCTGCCACGCCGGAAGGCACAATGTGCGCACCAGGTAAAACTGTTTTTGGGTCAATTTTGCGACCTACCAAGGTGTTGTTGCAAACGCGAAAATCCACGCCCTTAGCTTGCAATTCTTCCACATTAATATTGTATGGATTTCCCTTTTTATCAGCGGCACCCTCTAGCAGAAAGTCAATCCCTTTGCTATGCGTGACAACAACGATTTTGGCAGAAGGATCTGCGTTCAAGTGATTTTTGATATTGCGCATTGCAGCCGTAGCATCTGCACTATCGTTGATGTGATATACCGCTTTTGTCTCGGCAAAAGCAGCGGTGGAAAGACCCAGAAAAGCAACTGCGGCCACTAAACCTTTTAAAAATTTTGTCATTGTCATCTCCTTAAATTTTATTAAATGAATGTACGTGCTTACGGCTTGATATACACAAAGCCTTCAGAACTTTGAAGCTTACCCAACTCTGCTACACCGGAAGGAACGATGTGCGCGCCGGGAAGTACCGTCTTGGGATCGATCTTGCGCGAAACCAATGTGTTATTGCATACGCGGAAATCAACCCCCTTGGCTTGCAATTCTTCTACGGGGATATTGTATGGATTGCCTTTCTTATCGGCAGCACCTTCCAACAAGAAATCGATGCCTTTACTATGCGTGACAACCACGATTTTAGCAGTTGGATCCGCACTTAAATGATTTTTGATATTGCGCATTGCGGCAGTTGCATCAGCGCTATCATTGACGTGGTATACCGTTCTAATGGGGCCGACCGACTTATCATTGTCCACCGACGCACATCCACCCAGACCAATCAAGGCAGAAAGCAATCCCACAAACGTCGCCCGTTTGATGTTTTTGATCATGTATTGTCTCCTTATAGTTTCTAAAAATATTATTGCCTCTGGTTTTCACAATAAATCCAAAAGCATTAACTAACAATGAACAAGAATTGATATTTTGTAAATAGTCCGATGCTACCTTCCCGTCACCCTTTTTACATATATTTGCGCCTGTTATTTTTACCCATACCCCTAAAAAACTTTTTGTTTACGGATAGATACAACGGGTTAGTTTCCGCGCGTCTACTTAGCGCGAAGCTACCTTAAATAAACTGGACGGCTGAGTCCGTAACTGCAAAGAAGGAGCAACGGGAGTTATGTTGCCGGGTTAATTAGAATCCATTGAATTACTAATTGAATGAGCGTGTCATGGCTCAAACGGCACACACGTGGATCGAATGATCATTAACGATGGCACCATGGGACTATCCTTTTAAACAGTGTCCCACTGCGTAAAACAGCTAATCATGTTTGAATTTTGATACCTAGCAGCTTTTAACAAAATGCTAGACAAAAAAAAGCGCGGTTATGAAACCGCGCTTAAAATCCACCAAAGGAGGAGGATGGAGGAGACAACACAAACTACGTAAAGCAAAAACAAAATCGGTATAAGAATTATCTAATATTTTAATTAACTGTGCAACTAATTTTGCACCTGGGTTTAAATTATTTTGCGGCTGACCCAATGAAAACTTTAGATTAATTTTAAATTTCTTCTGTTTTCAATTGTTTGCGACATTTTAATGCTATTGAAATGTGTTTTAAGAGCCGGGTTTTAATACTGAATAGCCACATTCTCATCCGATAGCCAACCATGCAAAGCGCTAATCAGATTTTCATGTAACTGGACGCGCCACGCAGGCCCAAGCGCCATCTCACAATGCGCATCATTGTTTTTATAGCTGACTGTTACCATGCACCCATTATCTTCATTACCTTGTCGATAAGGCCCCAGGACTTCTTTAAGTTTGGCGGCATTAGCTTGACCATTAATGCGCAAGCGCATGCCTTTGGCAAAACGAGTCCGCGCGCCGGACAAATCATATAAAGCGTCAGCCGAAACACGTAAACCGCCGGAATAGTCATCCTTGCTCACCTTACCTTCAATCAAAAGCAACTGATCTTCACGCAGAATTTCACGATGACGTTCATAGACCTCGTTGAAGATAGCGACTTCAATCTGCGCATCACCATCGTCGAGCGCAACAAACGCCATTTTTCCGCGCCTAGTCATTTGTGTGCGCAATGAATAGATAATGCCTGCAATCAGTTGTTTTTCATGCTTGGGCGCCAACGTAGAAAGTTTGGTTTTAACGAATCCTGAAATATCTGGCACATAAGCATCAAAAGGATGGCCACTAAAGTAGAAACCCAAACTTTTCTTCTCATACTGAAGCAACTCTTTTTCCGGCCAAGGCTCTGTGGCAACAAGCTCGTTATCCATTTCACCGGCCGCTTCCAACACACCAAACAAGCTGGATTGATTGACGTTGCTCGCTGCTTGTTCCGCAGCCTCCAAGGCATGCCCCACCGAAGCCATCAAGCTGGCGCGATGATCGTTAATAGTGTCGAAGGCCCCAGCGCAAATCAGTGCCTCAATCACCCGTCGATTAACAATACGTTTATCGATACGGCGACAAAAATCGAATAGGTCTTTAAACAAGCCATCCTGTTGACGCGCTTGCAAGATCGAGTTGATCGCCGCTTCACCCGTACCTTTAATCGCGCCTAACCCGTAACGAATTTGTGTATCGTTTAGCGGGACGAAGCGGTATTCGCTGAAATTAACGTCGGGCGCCAACAGTTCCAATTTATTGGAGAGGCAATCGTCGTACAAGCTGAACACTTTGTCCGTATCGCCCATATCGGCGGTCAGCGTAGCTGCCATAAATGCCGAAGGATAATGCGCTTTCAAATATGCGGTTTGATACGCCACCAAAGCGTAGGCTGCAGAATGAGATTTATTGAATCCATACTCAGCAAACTTTTCCATCAAGTTGAACAAATCGGTAGCCAACTTTTGATCGACGCCGCGCGCGACTGCACCATCGACGAAAATAGAACGATGCTTCGCCATCTCATCTGCTTTTTTCTTACCCATGGCACGCCGCAATAGATCGGCAGAACCGAGCGTATAGCCGCCCAAAATCTGTGCGATTTGCATCACCTGCTCTTGATACACGATCACACCATAGGTTGGCTTGAGTACGGTTTCCAAATCTGGATGCATGAAATCAACTCGCGCCCGCCCGTGCTTACGATTGATAAAGTCGTCCACCATGCCGGATTGCAGCGGACCCGGTCGGAACAAGGCGACCAGCGCGATGATATCCTCGAAATTATCGGGTTGCAGGCGTCGGATCAAATCCTTCATGCCGCGACTTTCCAGCTGAAAAACGGCTGTGGTATTACACGCCTTGAGCAAACGATACGAAGGCGCATCGTCGAACGGGATGGTTTCGATATTGAACTGCGCGTCGCCCTCATTGCGATTCAAACCGTGAATAAAGCGCACCGCCCAATCAATGATGGTTAAGGTACGCAAACCCAAAAAGTCGAACTTGACCAAACCGGCCAATTCCACATCGTCTTTATCAAATTGACTGACGACTGATTCAGAACCTTGAGCGTTATACGTCGGACAAAAATCGGTAATTTTTCCCGGTGCGATCAGCACACCGCCGGCATGCATACCAACGTTTCGCGCCATGCCTTCGAGTTTTTCACCCAAAGCCCAAAGCTCTGCGACTTCTTCTTCTTTTTCGATGCGTTCTTCAATCTGCGGCTCTTGTGATTTGGCCTTTTCTAAGGTCATGCCGAGCTCAAAGGGAATCAACTTCGCCAGCTGATCGACGAAGTTGTAAGGCAAATCCAGTACTCGACCAACATCACGCACGACCGCTTTAGCCGCCATGGTGCCAAAGGTTACGATTTGCGAAACGGAATCCGAACCATATTTTTTGCGCACATACTCGATCACGCGCTCGCGGCCATCTTGGCAAAAATCGACGTCGAAGTCGGGCATCGAAACTCGTTCCGGATTCAAGAAGCGTTCGAACAGCAAGTCATAGCGCAAAGGATCGAGATCAGTAATATTAAGACAATAAGCAATCAAGGAACCGGCACCGGAACCGCGCCCAGGACCGACGGGGACGCCATTTTGTTTGGCCCAGTTGATAAAATCGGCCACAATCAAAAAGTAGCCCGAAAAACCCATCTGAATAATGGTTTTTGCTTCAAAAACTAAGCGTGCCTCGTATTCCGGCCGCTTTTGTTCACGCAGTGCAGAATCCGTAAATAATTGCTCCATTCGTTGCACGAGTCCGGCCTGCGATTGCGCAAACATATAGTCATCCAAGCTTTCCCCATTCGGGGTTGGAAATTGCGGTAGCTTAGGCTTACCCAATTCAACCGTTAAATTGCAACGCTTGGCAATTTCAACACTATTTTGTAAAGCCTCCGGAAGATCAGAAAACAGCGCGGCCATTTCTGCTTGCGTCTTAAAATATTGTTCTTCAGTAAATAAATGCGGTCGACGCTGATCGCCAAGCATATTGCCTTCGGCAATACACACCCGCGCCTCATGCGCCTTAAAATCTTCGCGATTGAGAAATTGAATAGGATGTGTCGCCACGACCGGCAAACCCAGGCTACTTGCTAGAGCGACTGCCTGGGCCACATAGCCATCGGATTGAGGCGTGCCTGGGCGCTGCAACTCAATATAAAAATTCCCCGGAAACAGTGCAGACCACGACGCAGCCAAGATGTCGGCACGCGCCCTATTTTGTTGCAGTAAGGCTTGGCCAATATCGCCAAAATGCGCGCCAGATAAGGCGATCAACCCATCGCTTTCCATCTCGGAAAACCACTCTTTTTTTAATTCGGCGCGGCCGCGATGCTGATTCTCTCGATATGCACGTGCAAGTAATTCACATAAATTGTGATAGCCATCACGATTGCGGCACAAAAGGAGTAAACGTGCGGCTTGATCGCGATTAGCCTCATTACTAATCCATACATCGCAACCGATAATGGGTTTTATGCCTTTAGCGCGCGCCGCAGTATAGTGCTTCACTAAAGCAAAAGTATTGCCGATATCCGTCAGCGCCAAGGCGGGCATGGCATCTGCACTAGCACGCTGCACCGCTTCGTCGATACGCACAATACCGTCGACGATAGAAAATTCGGAATGCAGGCGCAGGTGAATAAAAGAAGGATCAGACATAGGTCACAATTTTACCCGTAAACCTCTTAAATCAAACCTTCAAAATCGGCGTGTCCGCATCTCTACAACAACGACACGGACTTGATAAAGAAAAACAGGGGGATGGGGACGATCGACGTCAATATTTGACGGAAAAACTTAACCCAGTGGCGTTAATCTGGCCAAGCGGCACGATCTAATAGGACATCGACACCATTGCCACAATCTATGGCAGCCGCAGGAATTTCTGTGCCGCTCATCCAGCGCTGCACTGGCTCACGTTTACCGGCGCCAGTTACTAAAAACAAAATTTGATGCGCTTTCGATAAACGATTTGCGCTTAACGAAATACGCTCGGGGGGCGGCTTTGGCGCATCCGTCACCATCAAGACATCGGCGGCATTCTCTGCTGCTCCTAAATTATGGCCGGGAAACAGGCTAGCCGTATGCCCATCCTCGCCCAAACCCAGCAACACCAAATCAAACGCACCGATCGGGGCTAATGTTTGTAGATAGCTGGCCCGTGCAAACTCTAAGCCGCGCTCGGTGGGAATGGGATGAATTTGATTACGCGGAATCGGCGATTGCGCCAACCAAGCAGTTTGCGCCATGACGCTATTCCGATCTGGATGATCGGCTGGTAAGACACGTTCATCACCAAAATAAACATGCCAAGCAGACCAAACGGTCGTTAATGCATTTAAGGTTTGATACACCGCACGCGGTGTGCTGCCGCCAGCCAACACAATATGAAAGGCATGCCGCGTTTTGATTGCATTGGCGGCTGCATCTGCAATGAACTGAGTGGCTGCTTGGCGCACTTCAGCCTCTTGTTCGTACCACTGCCAGCGCACCATGAAGCCCCCTTTTAGAATTTTGACTACCGCGACACACCGCATGACTTACGGTGTTTATTTTTAAAATCCAATTACACTTCGTTGCGCCACTCTTGATCTTCACCATCAAATAGACGCCCCGCCTCATGCAAGCCCCAGGTACCGGCCGCATAAGTGTGAATATAATCACGCTCCATGGCCCAATATTTGAGAATCGGATCCACGACACGCCACGCCCACTCCACCTCATCGAAACGAATAAATAGCGTACGATCCCCTTCAATCACATCCAGCAATAAGTTCTCATAAGCATCCAGCGCTGATTCGCCCTTACCCAGATACGACGCATTCAATTTTAATACCCGCGTGTCCATCTCCAATCCGGGTTTTTTGACGTGAATCTCCATGTGCATGCTTTCTTCCGGCTGCAAGGACAGCAGCACCCAGTTAGGTGCAATGGTTTCAACCGGCGTTTCGCGAAACAACTGCTGCGGCGGATGTTTGAAGCGTATGGCAATCATGGACGTCTGCTCTGCCATCCGTTTGCCGGTACGCAAATAGAATGGCACGCCACGCCAGCGCCAGTTATCGATGTAAAATTTAGCGGCTGCAAATGTTTCAGTAATGGAATCTTCTTCCACACCTTCTTCCTGGGCATAGCCCAACACTTGCTCGCCATCAACCGTACCGGCCGCATACTGCGCACGGAACGCATGCGCATGGACTGAACGCTTGGAGATGGGACGAATCGAACGCAGCACTTTGACTTTTTCATCCCGCACCGCATCGGCATCCAAACTTGCGGGGGGCTCCATTGCCACGACAGTCAGCAATTGCATTAAATGATTTTGCAGCATGTCGCGCATGGCGCCGGCTTTGTCGTAATAATCTGCGCGTTTGCCGATCCCCACTTTTTCGGCCACGGTGATCTGCACGTGATCAATAAAATTGCGGTTCCACAGCGGTTCGATCAACGTATTCGCAAAGCGGAATACCAATAAATTTTGCACCGACTCCTTACCTAAATAGTGGTCGATGCGATACACCTGTTCTTCGTCAAAATGCTTATGCAAGATGCCATTCAACATTTGCGCGGTTTCGATATCTTCACCAAAGGGTTTTTCCACCACGATACGATGCAAACCGCGCGGCTTATTCAAGCCGGATTTATCCAAATTATTGATGACCGCACCGAATTCCGTCGGCTTGATCGCTAAATAAAAAATCACATTGGTGCAGCTACCCATCTTCGGCGTCGCCAAAGCCTCTTTGAGTTTGTTGTAATCATCGTGGCTATGGAGTTCCCCTTGCACATAGGCAAAACGCTGGGCAAATTTATCGAATAATGCATTATCGAATTTATCGCCCAACTTTTTCTTGAGCGCCTCTTCCATAAAGGAACGCCAATCGGCCTCGGAAAAAGGCCGTCGGCCAAAGGCAAACAAACTCATCTCTGTCGGCAAACGCCCGGCACGTTCCAAATGATACAAAGCGGGCAGTAATTTGATCTGCGACAGATTACCGGTCGCTCCAAAAATAACAAAGCTACAAGGCGTTTCCGTAACAGATTTTTTTTTCATGGTTTATTACCATCGCCAGCGTTCATTGCATGCCCGTCACCACTTAAGCATCGCGCCATATTGCCATCCATCCGACCTAAGCCAATCATGACGATTTTCATTTTAAGGGCCCTTTTTGTTCGCTGAGGGGAGATATCCTTACTGCACCGACAACACGACATTGGCTTTGCCATGCTGGCTGCAAAACATTGTAACGCACCGGTTTCCACAATTAAACCATGACAAGTGCAAGCCATCCTAACGTATTATTCGCGACCTCCGAGTCTCACCACCTTGATGAAGACCGACGAGCTGGCCAATGTACCTATATGCTATGCCGTGGCTTTTCACACCCAAAGCCTCGATATCTAACTACTGCTTACCGGCTACTGCGCGGTATGGCGGAAAGCCGACACACCGACACTTTTCCTATTCTCCTTTTGGCCATGGAAAATCCGCTGCATCGAATCGAAGCTGATCGGCACGACAATCCCGCTATTTATCGTCGCTTTAAGACGCAATCTTTAATTGCGATGGTGGCTCCTATCGCACATCTCGCGGCAGCGAATGGCCGAAAACAAAATGCCAGACCTAGCATACTGCGGTCAAACAAAAATTTATCGCAGCGCATCGAAACTAAAGCCGACATTTTTTCCTGCCGCTCCCCTTTAAACCCTGTGGCTCGAATCAAATGCACCGCCAACACTACGCCACACCGCCGCTGACGTTTTTTCATGTGGTTCTTCGACACAAATACAGATTGACTACGACTAAAAAACTCAGGACACTTAAAAGAGTGGCGTTGAACTTCAGATCATTCGGCGTCTGATCCCTAATCCCCAGCCCCGGAGTACTAAAATTATGGCGTTTGGAAAGCCCACCCCGAATTCTGCCGACGTCGGCCTCGTTGGTCTGGCCGTTATGGGCCAAAACCTTGTTCTCAACATGGCCGACCACGGTTTCAAGGTCGCCGTCTACAACCGCACCACTGCGACCACTGAAAAATTCGTCGACGCCAATCCGCCTGCGGTCTTCGGCGACACTGGCGGTGGCCTCGTGCCTGCCGCTGAACTCAAAGACTTCGTCGCATCGATCAAAACGCCCCGCCGCATCGTGATTCTGGTCAAAGCTGGCACGCCCACCGATGCGGTCATCGACTCGCTCGTTCCCCTGCTCGACAAGGGTGATGTCATCGTCGACGGCGGCAACGCGCTCTACACCGACACCATCCGCCGCGAGAAAGACCTGACCACCAAGGGCCTGCTGTTCGTTGGCTCCGGCGTCAGCGGCGGTGAAGAAGGCGCGCGCTTCGGCCCGTCGCTCATGCCCGGTGGCAAGCCCGAATCCTGGGATATCCTCAAGCCTGTGTGGATGGCCTGCGCGGCCAAGGTTGATGAGAAGACCGGCAAGCCCATCGAAGGTGCGGCCCCTGGCAAGCCCGTCAAGGGCGGCGTTGCCTGCACGACTTACATCGGCCCCGACGGTGCTGGCCACTACGTGAAGATGGTGCACAACGGCATCGAGTACGGCGACATGCAGCTCATCTGCGAGGCCTACTCGATCCTGCGCAACTCGCTGGGCAAGAGCCCTGCCGAGATCTCCGCGATCATGACCGAGTGGAATAAGGGTGACCTGAACTCCTTCCTCATCGAGATCAGCGCTGATGTGTTGCAGCAAAAAGATCCAGTCACCGGCAAGCCCTTCGTCGACATCGTCCTCGACACCGCCGGTCAAAAGGGCACGGGCAAGTGGACCTCGGTCAACGCCCTCGACCTCGGCATCCCGGCATCCTCGGTCGCCGAAGCCGTGTTTGCGCGCTGCATCTCGGCCATCAAGGAAGAACGCGTCGCTGCCAGCAAGGTCCTCAAGGGATCAGAGGGGCTAGGTAAAGCCGTGGAAATCACCGTCGACGCTGTGCGTGACGCACTCTACTGCTCCAAGCTGTGCTGCTACGCGCAGGGCTTCGCACTCTACGCCGCGGCATCGCAAGAATATAAGTGGGACCTCAAGCTCGGCGAGCTCGCCAAAATCTTCCGTGGCGGCTGCATCATCCGCGCGGGATTCTTGCAGAAGATCACCGAAGCTTTCGAGAAAAACCCCAAGTTGCAGAACCTGCTGCTTGATCCGTACTTCGCCGGCAAGGTTACCGAATCGCAAAGCAACTGGCGCAAGGTCGTGGCTCGCGCCGCACTCGACGGCACGCCGGTTCCGGTGTTCGCTTCGGCCCTGTCGTACTTCGACAGCTACCGCAGCGAAACCTTGCCCGCAAACCTCCTGCAGGCGCAGCGCGACTTTTTTGGTGCCCACACCTACGAGCGTACTGATCAGCCGCGTGGCGAAATGTTCCACATCGACTGGCCAGACGCGAAGCGCCCCCAGCTCAAACTCTCTGAGATGGGCATGAACCGCAGCTAAGCGCGATCAGTTGACGACGACAACGGCGACCTTCGGGTCGCCGTTGTCGTTTGAGGTCTCGGTCGACGCAGCGATATATGAGGAAGCCCGAAAAGGAAAACGGCCAAAAACAATACGCGCTGCTTTGTTATACTGTAGCGACTTTCCTTTGTAACGCTCCGCTTTCCGCAATAGAACCATGACACCAGCAAGCCATCCAAAAGTATTATTCGCCACTTCGGAAGCCCACCCACTAATGAAAACCGGTGGTCTGGCCGATGTATCGGGCGCGCTACCCGTTGCCTTACATGGCCTAGGTCTTGATATCAAATTACTGATTCCGGGCTATCCGGAAGTTTTGTCCAAGTGCCGCGACACTAAACCCTTCGCAACGCTGGACAATCCTTTTGCCCCTGGCGACGTCCAACTCCTGGAATCGCACCTGCCTGATACGGATTTACCGGTACTGATCGTTGCCTATGACGCTTTCTTCAATCGCCCAGGTGGGCCTTATCAAACCAGCGCGGGCAGCGATTGGCCAGATAATGCGCTGCGTTTCGGCCTCCTATCCTACGTCGCAGCCTGGCTCGGCAGCAGTGGCAATACCAGCGCATGGCAACCGGACATCGTCCATTGCAACGACTGGCAAACCGGTCTCGCTCCAGCGTACTTACGTTTTTGGCAGGGGCGCAAAGCCCGCAGCATCCTGACGATCCATAATCTAGCCTATCAAGGCGTATTCGGTGCGGAGATGCTGCACGCGCTGCAACTCCCCCCGGAGAGCTTCAAATTACAGGGCCTGGAATATTACGGCCAATTGTCCTTCTTGAAAGCGGGCCTCTTTTATTGTGACCGCATCACCACCGTCAGCCCCACTTACGCGCAAGAAATTCAGCATGAAAGCTTGGGCTTCGGCATGCAAGGTTTACTGCATGAACGTCGCGGCGTACTCACCGGCATCATCAACGGCATCGACAATCAAGAATGGAATCCTGAAATAGACCCGCATCTGGACAAGCCATTTACAGCCCTCCGATTACATGACAAAGCCCAAAACAAATCGGCGCTACAACAAGAAGTGGGGTTGCATGTCCATGCACAAGCCCCCTTAGTCGCCATCATCTCGCGCATGACCTATCAAAAAGGTTCCGATGTCATCTTGGGTTTAATGAACGACTTGGTACGCGAGGGTGTGCAGTTTGTCTTGCTGGGCTCGGGGGATAAAGCATTGGAACGCGCATTTCGCGAACTAGCACTGAACCACCCAGGCCGCATCAGCGTCACCATCGGTTACGATGAGCGCTTATCGCATCGGATTGAAGCCAGCGCAGATATTTTCCTCATGCCCTCACGCTTCGAGCCTTGCGGCCTCAACCAGATGTACAGCCAACGCTATGGCACGCCGCCGGTCGCGCATGCCACAGGCGGGTTAGCGGATACCATCGTGGATGCGACGCCGGAAAACATTGCCGCTGGACTCGCCAGCGGCATCCTGTTTTACGATATGCATTTTCACACAGTCATTGCCGCCTTACGTCATGCGGTCCACTTGTACCGACATGACCCAAACGTTTGGCGACAAATTCAGCTCGCTGGCATGGCTAAGGATTTTTCTTGGCAAAACAGCGCACAAGAATATTTAAAGCTATACCGATCACTCGACGCTTAGCCCGTTACAGCCACACCATCAGCCCCATTTCCAAGGGGTGCGTCAATAGCGCGTGCGTGGGGTAGATGCGGATCTTATAGTCGAGCCGCCCACATAAATGCGGTGCAAGTTCCAACGCATAATGCTGCTCCCCGCTTCCGCTATCTACGCCGGAACACGTGAAGCGATAATGACTGAAATCTTTATTCTCTTCCTTGTTCGGCCGTGCTAACAACATTTCGACGACGACATCGGCGGACTGCAAATCGTCCATTTTCACCATCACTTCAAAACGCACAGTGTCGCCAAATTGAATGCGCTTTTTTGGTGTATCCACACGCCGCATACTGATTTTTGGCCACGCAGCGCGAATACGGGTTTTCCACTCGGCCAGCGTTCGTGCATGCTCAAAATTATTTTGCGCGTACAAACGCCCCTGCTTGCTCGCCGGTAGATAAAAATTCGACACATACTCACCCACCATGCGACTGGCGTTGAAACGCGGCAACAAGGAAGCGATCGAGTGCTTCGCCATTTTCACCCACTCGGCGGAATACCCTAATTTGTCGCGCCGATAGTAGAGCGGAATGATTTGATCCTGTAGCAATTCGTACAAGGTCTGACTATCTTCCTTGTTGCGCCGATATTCATCCATATGCTCCGGTGGTGGTTTGATCGCCCAGCCATTGTGACCGTCGTAGCCTTCGCCCCACCAACCATCCATCACGGACAGGTTGATCACGCCGTTAATCCCTGCCTTCATGCCGGACGTACCGGAAGCCTCCAGCGGGTAAATCGGCGTATTCAGCCAGACATCCACACCCGACACCAAGCGCCGCGACAAGCCCAGATCGTAGCCTTCAGTCATCAATACTTTGCCGACAAATTCGGGCATATGCATGATTTGATAAACCTGACGAATCAATTCCTGACCCGGATGATCTGCCGGGTGCGCCTTGCCGGCGAACAGGAATAAAACCGGACGATCCGCATCGGAGAGAATCTCGCGTAGCCAATCCAAGTTTTCAAACAACAAAGTCGCGCGTTTATACGTCGCAAAGCGGCGCGCAAAGCCGATCGTCAACACATTCGGGTTACTGGAATCGGCCAAGCGAAACATGCGATCCAGATGCGCCTCCGACCCTTGGTTGCGCATATGTTGTTCGGTTAAACGCGTACGCACCAATTGCAACATCTGCGATTTTAACGATTGGTGCACACTCCAAAACAAGTGATCGGGAATGGCTTCGATCTTCGACCAGTATTCGACATCTGACATGCGATGCCGCCATTCGTATCCCAGATACTGATCGAATAAGTCAGCCCATTCCAACGCCAAGAAGGTCGGCACATGCACGCCATTGGTGACATAGCTCATGGGACTTTCATTCGAGTCGATCTGCGGCCACAAATCGGCGCAGATGTGAGAAGACACATCGCCATGAATACGTGAAACACCATTTTGATGACGCGAGGCACGAATCGCCAAGCCGGTCATATTAAAATCCGCACCATCGTCCTTGTGGCCCAGCGCCATGAAGTCTTGATACGAAATCCCCAGCTCCGGCAACATATCGTGAAAATACGCCTCGATCATGGTTGCACTGAAGTGATCATGTCCAGCCGGGACTGGCGTATGCGTGGTAAATACCGTATTCACCGCCACCGCTTCCAGCGCACTGGCAAAATCCAAGCCCTGCGCGCGCAACATACGGATACGTTCCAGCATCAAAAATGCCGCATGGCCTTCGTTGATATGCCACACCGTGGGTTTGAATCCCATCGCGTCCAGCGCGCGCACGCCACCAACACCGAGCATGATCTCTTGTTGAATGCGCATATTGCGATCACCGCCATACAGTTGGTGCGCGATATCTCGATCTTCAGGCGTATTCTCTTCAAGATCGGTGTCGAGCAACACCATGCGTACATGGCCAACGGTAGCTTCCCAGACCTTTACCGCTACTTTGCGCCCCAGGATGGAGACGCTAATTTTCAGTTCGGAGCCATCCTCCAAGCGCACCGGCGTAATCGGTAAATCATCGAAATCGGAATCGGCATAGCTCGCGATTTGCCGGCCTTCCGAATCGATGGTTTGGGTGAAATAGCCTTGGCGATACAACAAACCCACCGCGACAAACGGCAAACGCATATCGCTCGCCGCTTTACAATGATCGCCCGCTAAAATACCCAGGCCACCGGAGTAGATGGGAAAGCTCTCGTGAAAACCAAACTCAAAGCAGAAATAGGCAACGAGATCGCTTTCCTTCAACTCCTCATGACTCGGCGCGCGCATCGGCTCGCTATGATAGGTGTCATAGGCAGAAAGCACGCGATTATAGGTCGCCAGGAAAACTTGGTCGTCAATCGCATCGACTAAGCGTTGCTCATCGATACGCCGCAAGAACACGCGCGGATTATGCCCGACAACGCCCCACAAACCCGGGTGCAAGCGGGCAAACAAGGTGCGGGTGGGTTTATCCCAGCTGTACCACAAATTGTTCGCCAACTCTTCCAGGCGCGCCATTTTGCGCGGGATCTTTGGGGTAACTTCAATATTGAATGTGCTGCCCGATTTCATCGTCGATCTCCATCATTATTTTTTTCGGCCCACCATCGGGCAAATTCGCATCAATTCAAGTCATGATCTTGGTTATTTGATCATAGGAAAAGGATGTGATATTGGCCAGTCGTCACCGGCTCATCCTAAAGGACGCAGAATGAGTTGATTCTCGCGCTGCGTAAATTCCAGATGCTTGAGGAAACTCATGCCCAATAAAACCGTATCGTCCATCATGCCATCCGAAAACACCGCACTCACCTCGCGCACCTCGATATCGCCAAGGCGCACAGATTTAAGACGAGTCGTAAAACCAACAGCCGTGCCATTCGCCGTATCCAACTGAATCGACGCGCCACGCTGCAAATCCAGCTCTCTTGCCAAGCGCGCAGAAAGCGCCACCGTGGTCGCGCCGGTATCCAACAAGAACGTGACTTGATGGCCATTGATTTCACCGGTCGCGACATAATGCCCCTGACGATTGCGCTCCAATACCACCGATCCATTGGCGTTCAGCGCAGGCTGCTGATTCGGATTCGCCTGATGCAACAACCAACGATCCGCACCCCACCATCCGCCGCCCAAAATCAGCAGCCAGGCGATCCAAAGCATGATAACGCCGGAACGACGGTGCGGATTGAGTTCGGACATCGACTTAAGGTTTGATGAAATGCTCGCGGTAATATTTCAATTCCGCGATCGATTCGTAAATATCAGCCAAGGCCGTGTGCTTACCCTCTTTGGTTACGCCCGAAGCGATTTCCGGCTTCCAGCGTTTTACCAACTCTTTAAACGTCGAGACATCCAGGTTGCGATAATGGAAATAAGCTTCTAACGCCGGCATATGGCGCGCCAAGAAACGCCGATCTTGGCAAATCGAGTTGCCGCACATGGGGGACTTCCCTTTTCCCACGATCGGCTCAAGAAAAGCGATCATCTGCACTTCCACTTCAGCCTCGGCCAAGGTTGAGGTACGCACCTTCTCGATCAAGCCGGAACGGCCATGGGTCGACTTATTCCAATCATCCATACCATCCATCACCGCATCGCTCTGGTGCACCACCAACGCCGGGGATTCGGCAATCGGGTTCAAATCGGAATCGGTCACCACCAAGGCAACCTCAATAATTCGGTCGGTGTCCGGGAACAGACCGGTCATTTCCATGTCAATCCAGATCAGATGATTATTATTGTTCGGCTGTTGTGCCATAATGTTTTCCTAAATTTTTCAAAGTAACCCTATCAACATGCACGTTTTCACGCTCACCTTCCTCGCCGCACTGGGTTTAACCCTGGCACTGCAAATTTGGCTTTCACGCCGACACATTACCTACATTCTAACGCATAAGGGACAAGTCCCAGCCGCCTTCAGCGACAAAATCAGCCTGGAAGCACACCAAAAAGCCGCCGACTACACTGTTGCCAAAACCCGGGTTTCTATCCTGCAACACGTCATAGAAGCGCTGGTGCTATTGGCCTTTACCTTAGGCGGCGGCTTAGAGGTCTTGGCACAAGCCTGGAATGGCCGATTTGATTCCGCAACGCTGGAAGGCACCGCCTTAATCCTCAGCGCCTTAGTGCTCTTGGCCGCGATCGATATTCCTTTGAGTCTATACCGGACGTTTGGCATAGAAGCCCGCTTCGGCTTCAACAAAATCACCCCCAAAATCTACCTCATCGACCTAGTCAAGCAAACCGCGCTCGCCATCGCCTTAGGCGGCCCCTTGCTAATCGGCGTGTTATGGTTAATGGGGGCAATGGGCGCATATTGGTGGCTCTACGTTTGGGTCGTCTGGATGATCTTTAACCTGCTCATCATTGCCATCTACCCAACCTTTATCGCGCCGCTGTTCAATAAGTTCCAGCCGATGGAAGACGCCCAACTCAAAGCCCGCATCGAAGCGCTGCTGGTCAAATGCGGCTTTCACGCCAGCGGATTATTTGTGATCGACGGCTCCAAGCGCAGCAGCCACGGCAACGCCTATTTCAGCGGCTTAGGAAAATCCAAACGCATCGTCTTCTTCGATACCTTGCTCAACAACTTGAACGCAGATGAGATAGAAGCCGTGCTCGCACATGAACTAGGTCACTTCAAGCGCCGCCACATCATGAAGCGGATGGCTTGGTTATTTGCCGGTAGCCTGGTTGCCTTATGGGGGCTGGCCATGCTCATGCAAGCCGATTGGTTCTACGCCGGTTTAGGTGTCACGACACAAAACACAGCGACCGCACTGTTATTATTCATCGTCGTCAGTCCAGTCTTTACCTTTTTGTTGCATCCGCTGTTGGCACGCATGTCGCGCCAACATGAATTCGAAGCCGATCAATATGCTGCCCAAACCGCCACGGCTGCCGCATTGGTTCGCGCATTGGTCAAACTGTATGAAGACAATGCCTCGACGCTCACCCCGGATCCCGTCCATTCCGCTTTTTACGATTCTCACCCCCCTGCCGGCATTCGCATCGCGCGCTTGCAAATGGCTGCAACTTAAGGAGCTTAACCATGCGTTATTTCGTGCTGTTGTCCGCCTTGTTCATCACCGTATCCGCTCAAGCTGCGCCTTTTGAAAATGGCGACGCAACCAAGGGCAAAGCGATTGTCGATAAACAATGCTCGTCGTGTCATATCTCCATGTATAAAGGCGATGGCTCCGGCGTTTACACCCGTGCCGACCATAAAGTCAAAACCAGTAGCCAACTAAAGGCTCGCATCTCCGGTTGCAACGCCAACACCGGCGCAGGTATGTTCCCAGAAGATGAAACCGATGTGGGTGCCTATCTGAACAAAACCTATTACAAATTCAAATAAGGATTACCGCTCATGACTGTCTGCGATCTCTCCAAAGGCAAGTGCAAACCTTGCGAAGGCGGCGTACCGCCGCTCACCGAAGCTGAAGTCAAGGCCAGCCTGTCGCAACTCAGCGGCTGGGAAGTGGTGAATGGTGAAATCGCCAAAACCTATAGCTTCAAAAATTACTACGAGACCATGGCGTTCGTCAACGCGGCCGCCTGGGTCTCGCATCGCGAAGATCACCACCCCGATATCGAAGTGGGCTATAACAAATGCCGCGTACGTTACATCACGCATGCCATTGGCGGCTTGTCCGAAAACGACTTCATCTGCGCTGCAAAAATCGATGCACTGTTTGATATTTAGCCACAAAGGGCGCACAGCGACTGTTATTTGCGCCGTGCTGTAGCCCAACCGTGCACGCTGTGGCAAAAAAATCGGCTTCAAACAAAAGTGACTTACTCCCCGGCTTAATCGTCGCCGCGCACGGCAAGCACTATCGCGCCGAACTCGATGATGGTCGTCTGATTTCTTGCGTCACTCGCGGCAAGAAAACCGGTACCGCCTGCGGTGATCGTGTTGAAATCGCGCTCACAGCGACTGATCAAGGCGTGATCGAACGCATCGCTGAGCGTACGACCCGGCTCTATCGTTCGGACTTATATCGCGAAAAAATCATCGCGACCAATGTCGATCAAATTGTCGTCGTGGTCGCCGCAGTCCCAAGCTTTTACGAAGAGCTGATCAACCGCTGCCTGGTCGCAGCGGAAACCGCCGGTATCCGTGCTTTGATCGTGCTCAATAAAATCGACTTACCCGAAACGGTCGCGGCAGAACAAACGCTTGCCCTCTATGCATCGCTGGGTTACCCGCTACTCAAACTATGCGCGAAACAAGACGTTGCACCGCTCCGCGCCGCACTGGCCAACCACGCTAGCGTAGTTGTCGGTCAATCGGGCATGGGTAAATCCACTTTGATCAACGGTCTGTTGCCGGATGCCAATATCCGCGAAGGCGACATCTCCGCAGCACTCGATTCCGGGAAACACACCACCACCCAGGCCACGCTGTATCACCTGGATTGCGACAGCCACATCATTGACTCACCAGGGCTACAAGAATTTGGACTGCACCACATAGAGATTGAGGAAATCGCGCAAGCCTTCATCGAATTTCGACCTTTTCTGGGACAGTGCCGATTTCACAATTGCCGCCATCTCGTCGAGCCGGGTTGCGCAATGGATGACGCCGTAACGGCCGGAAATATCAACCCACGCCGCTTAAAAATGTATCGCGCACTGGCCAACGAAAAACTACGTGCGCCCCGCATTTACGCGACTTGAGCGTTTTAGCCCTAAACCTTATCCATTTGCGTACGTTAAACCTACTATGAACGCACACCTCGATCCACTCGCCGAAAAACTCCAGCAAACCGTCCAACAAGCCGCGCAAATCATCCTCGGCAAAGAACATCAAATTCGCCTGGCGATCACCTGCTTGTTGGCGCGCGGTCATCTACTGATCGAAGACCTGCCCGGCATGGGCAAGACCACCTTGGCGCACCTGCTGGCGCAAATTCTCGGTTTACAGTTTCACCGCATCCAATTCACCAGCGATTTGCTACCGGCGGATCTGCTCGGCGTTTCGGTGTATGACCGTGAGCGCAACGGCTTCGTATTTCACCCTGGTCCAATTTTCTCGCAAGTGATTTTGGCGGACGAAATCAATCGTGCGACGCCCAAAGCACAAAGCGCCTTGCTCGAAGCGATGGAAGAACATCAAGTCACCGCCGAAGGTGAAACGCGCAAATTGCCTGAACCGTTCTTTGTCATTGCGACACAGAATCCCTCGCATCAAGTCGGCACCTTCCCCTTACCGGAATCGCAACTCGACCGCTTCTTGCTGCGCATCGAACTCGGTTATCCGGAACGCCAAGCCGAACGGGCTTTGCTCACGGGGCAAGATCGACGGGACATGCTGGCGCAACTCTCACCGCTGTTGGATACCGCCGGTCTCGCCGCATTGCAAGCCGAAGTCAGCGGCATCCATTTGTCTGATGCTTTGGTAGATTATGTGCAAGCCTTAATAGCTGCCACCCGACAAAGCGCCCGCTTCAGCCTCGGCTTATCGCCACGCGGCGGCATCAGCCTAATTCGCAGCGCGCAAGCTTGGGCCCTGTTGCATGGACGACGCAGCGTGGTACCGGAAGATATCCAAGCCGTATTCGTCGCCGTCGCCGGCCATCGCCTGCGACCAGTCAGTGGCAACGAATCCGGTAGTGCCGCTGCACAGGCTTTGATTGGATCCGTCGCGATTCCTTGAAATCCGAACTAAACAGAAATGCCCGCACCCGAAACCACAAGATATCACCACAGAGGTCACAGCGCACACAGAGAAAAGCGATACCTAGAAGCTTTGTGGTAAAAAAAGATTTTTCTTGGCGCGCTTGGCGTCTTGGCGGTTAATCATTTTCGTTCTCTAGAGCAAATTCTTCGTCATGCATTCAAAAGTCATCAGCAACCTGTTTCCGATGTTGACGAACTGGATACGCGGCCAGCGCATCGACAGCAGCCCTGTCATCCTCAACCGTCGCCGCATCTATATCCTGCCTACACGTCGCGGATTATTTTTCGCGCTATTGCTCCTGTTGCTGTTATTGGGTTCGATTAATTACGCTTTGAGCCTGGGCTTTGTACTGACGTTCCTATTAGCAGGTTTAGGCCATGTGGCCATGCTGCATACCTACCGCAACTTGAGCGGTATCCAAATCTCGGCTGTTGCCGCAGCGCCGACCTTCGTTGGCGAACGCGCGCAATTTCAAGTTAGCATCGAAGCTCCCGGACAACGCCCAGCCATTGGTCTGCACTTTAAAAATCAAAGTCCTGAATGGATTGACTTGCTTGAACCGGGATCACAAACGGTTGCAATCTCACTACCGGCAACACAACGCGGCTGGTTGATGCCTGGACGGTTTACGGTGTTTACCAATTTTCCTTTGGGTCTTTTTCGTGCCTGGAGTTATGTGGATTTCGGCACACGATGTTTGGTTTATCCTCGCCCCTTGCCCAGTACCTTGATGGCCCAAGGCGAGCACGCTATTCAAAACGGCCAACGCAATACCTCGCTAGAAGGCGCGGATGACTTCTCCAATCTACGCGAATATCGTGTGGGTGATTCCCCGCGCCATGTTGCGTGGAAGGCTTCGACAAAAAGCGATGCATGGTTAACCAAACAATTCATCCATCCCGCTGCAGCTACCTTGTGGCTCGATTGGCAATTCTTCGGTGACACCGATCCAGAAACACGCTTATCACGATTGACCGACATGGTGCTCACAGCGGAGCGCACGCAGCAATCCTATGGCCTACGACTACCCCACTGCGAAATGGCTCCGAGCGTAGGCACTGCGCAACGCGAATGTTGCCTCAAAGCTTTAGCCCTCTTTGAGATAAGCGATGCAGAGCCCTAAAGCCACTTGGTCGCCACGTCCTTTGCTTAATGGCTTGCTAGCGACGCTGGCGCTCGTCATCGCGCCACACACCGCACACCTACCGCTTTGGTTGAGCGTGTTGACCACAGCGATTCTCGGTGCACGCTATTGGATGGCGCGCCAACATATTGCGCTACCCCGAAAGTGGCTCTTGTATGCACTCGCCATCGCCGCCGTTAGCGGCGTAATTCTGCAATATAAAACGGTGTTTGGCCGCGAAGCCGGGGTTGCACTATTGACCTTGATGATGACGCTGAAACTACTCGAAGTCAAAAACGAACGCGATGTTTGGCTAATCGTGTTCTTGGGTTACTTCATGCTACTCACACATTTCCTCTACAACCAAAGCCTATTCATCGCCGCCTACTTACTGTTGGTGGCTTGGCTATTCACCACACTACTCATCGCCTTCAGTCAACCGCGCGCGCAAATGGCTTGGCGCGCGCAATTCAAACTCAGCGCCAAACTGTTACTGCAATCGGTGCCGGTGATGTTGGTGCTGTTTTTCCTCTTTCCTCGCATCAGCGGCCCACTCTGGAATTTGCCCAGCGATGTGACTTCCGCGCAAACTGGGCTTTCGGACAGCATGGCGCCGGGCATGATCAGTCAATTGGCGCAATCGGATAGCGTCGCTTTTCGCGTTGAGTTTGCCGGGAAGTTGCCCCCTTCCACACAACGTTATTTTCGCGTACTGGTCATGGATCACTTCGATGGCTACGCTTGGCGCGCGCGTCGGACTCGACCGTTAACCTCACCGCTACAAGACCAAGACCAAGGCCCAGGTACACGCTATACCATCACGCTGGAACCGCATAACAAACCATGGCTGCCGGTGATGGATTTTGTCGACCCCGCTTCGCTCCCTATCGGTAGTCAGCTCAACAGCGATTTCAGCGTCACGCAAAGAGAGCTCGTCGAACGACGCAAACGCTACAGCGCAACTTCACATGCCAGCCTAGTCAATCCTATCGGCACCAATGCCAATGACTTATCACGCGCCTTGGATTTGCCTGCCACCGGCAATCCACGCACACGCGCACTCGCTCAACAACTACGCAGCGCGAGCCGCACCGAACTGGATTTCGTCAACCAAGCACTCGCCCGATTTCACAACGAACCCTATGTCTACACCTTGCGCCCACCGCGCTTAGGCGCGAATAGCATCGACGAATTTCTATTCGATACCAGACGTGGTTTTTGTGAGCACTATGCCAGCAGCTTCACTTATCTGATGCGCGCTGGTGGCGTACCGGCCCGTATCGTTACCGGCTATCTCAGTGGTGAATACAATCAACTCGGCAATTACCTGATTGTGCGACAAGCGGATGCCCACGCCTGGAGCGAGGTTTGGCTCACGGGTCGCGGCTGGGTGCGCATTGACCCGACTGCAGCCGTGGCCCCCAATCGCATCGAGCAAGGCATCGCCAACGCGCTACCGGCAGGCGAAGCGCTTTTTCTCAACAATCCGAGTCCGTGGTTGCGGCAACTTAAATTCTCTTGGGATACGTTTAACAATAGTTGGAATCAATGGGTTCTCGGCTATGACCAGGAGCGCCAAGTATCGTTTTTCGCGCGGCTTGGTTTCGGCATTCTTTCCTGGGAAGACTTGAGCCTTTATTTACTCATGGGTGTCGGCAGTATCTTTGGCTTGCTAGCGATCCTTACCCTGCGTCCCCGTAGCAATGATCGCGACAACGTAGAACGCACCTACGCACTCTTTTGCAAACGCCTAGGCCAGGTCGGCATTGCACGCGACCCCGCCGAAGGGCCGCTCGATTTTGCGCTTCGCGCGAAAACCATGCGACCCGATTTAGCACCTACTATCGAAGCAATTAGCCGCTTGTATGTAGCTCTGCGTTATGGTGCGAATACAAAACCGGAATGGGTACAGGATTTTTCATATCGGGTGACGCGGTTTCGTGCACGTAAACCGCATACCCACCAACCTTAATCGTATGCCGTATTTTTCCTGGCAATCGGTCGGAACACCCCGAATAACCCCGCAACTTAAATGTCCTCAGAAGCGCGCACCTGATTCCGTCCGCCGTGCTTAGCCGCATATAAAGCCTCGTCAGCGTTCACCAACAATTCCGTACCATTGGCTTGTGGATGTTGCATGCTGGTCGCCAAACCCGCAGATAAAGTACAGGTAAACGTCTGTCCATTGTGGCTAAACTCTACGGCGGCAAAACGCTCACGAATATCATCCAACAGCGTACGTGCATCCGCAACATCGCATTCCGGCAACACGGCCACAAACTCTTCACCGCCATATCTCCCAACAATATCGCTTTGACGCAAGCGTTGACGCAACAACATAGCAATAGCAGAGATCACCACATCGCCAACTGCATGGCCATAGGTATCGTTGACCGATTTGAAATGATCGATATCCAACATCGCAACACTCACCGTTTTTTTGACTCGCCGTGCACGCTGAACTTCCAATTCCAGCGACTCTTTGATGCTGGCATGTTTCAACAGCCCAGTCAGACTATCCTTGCTAATCTGTGCATCCAATTGCCGGGCACGGTCTACACGAACACGCACCGCCGCGACAAGCTGCGCGTCGGAAATCGGTTTGGTCAAAAAGTCATCGGCGCCACGGCTCATCGCATCGTTCTGCAAATTCACATCCGTTTCAGCCGAGAGATACACGATCGGCATCCCCACCCAGTGCTCGTGTTGGCGAATCACCCCCGCCAACTCTGGGCCCGTAAAATTCGGCATGTGCAAGTCCATCAGCACCAACTCCGGGCGCACGGTCGCGACGGTTTCAATAATGTCCTGTGGGTCATCCAAAACGACTGCCGACATGCCCGCAGCGAGCAATACCAATTGATAATGTGCAGCCAGTTCAACATCATCGTCGACGATCAGCACGCGCTGAGGTGGTGCGCGTTTTTGATCAAAAATTTGCGCCATGCGATTCACCAATCGCGGCACGTCCAAAGGTTTTAAAAAGTAGCCTTCCGCACCCAGTCGGGCGGCACGTGCCCGCGATGCGAAATCATCATTGGCAGAAATGAAAAGCAACGGACAACCGAGTCCACGCAAGGTGGGGCGCATACTGAGAACTTCAGTCGCGTTTTCCTCTTGTAATGGAAACATCACATCCATGATTAACATATCCGGACGTTCCATTTGCGCCGCCGCCTCGGCTTCGCTAATGCTCGAGAAATGACATACGATGTAACCGAAAGATTCGAGCTGACGCCGTAATTGTCCCGCAAGATTAAGGTCATCCTCGACCAACCAAATCAACAAGCTCTTACTATAAATATCATCCGGCTCTGCGGACTGAACTGTCATTCTGTTAATATCTAACGGCTGCATCAACAACACCTCGCCGAGCACCATCAAATCATGATTCAGCGTTTTTCGCACTGACGCATGTGCATCTAATGCATGCCCTTCCACCAGCCATTGCTTGATTTTCACTTCCAGCGCACGCGCGCGCACACTGAGATTATCAAAACCGAACGTGCCGCCAGAACCGGCCAATTTATGTAATTGATGCTGCAAATCTTCCAGGATAACTGGATCGTTTTCGCTTCCATTTAAACCATCGGCCAAAGACACCAGCGACGTCAACGCCGCCGGGAGGCGTGCCTGATATTCTTGGCGCATTTGCGCCAAGCGTTCGGCAAGCACATCCGCCAGTAATTTATTGACCGCCATGGGTCATATTCCAAATAGCTTGGACTTGCGTGGCCAATTGCATCGGATCAAACGGCTTGGGAATGACATCGAGTGCGCCCAACGATTTGAATTGCTCCACTTCATGGGACTGTACCTTGGCCGTCATAAACGCCACAGGCAACGTTGCCAGGGACGGCAACGCCCGTAGCGCCTTCAGCGTACTTGGGCCGTCCATACCGGGCATCATGACATCCAGTAGAATCATATCGGGTGCAAAGGATTCTGCAACACGCAAAGCTTCCTCGCCTGATGAACAAATCTGTACCGTGAAACCACCCACCATCTCCAGCGCTAATTTAGCCACCGCTTGAATATCAGGCTCGTCTTCTACATACAAAATTCGCTGCAGTGTGTTCATGATGCATTTCCTTTATTTGTGTCGGATTGAATGCGCGTATTAATGGCCGCCAGTAACTGGCGTGGAGATATTTGAGTTTTAAATAAAATCGATTCCACTCGATTCATCTCTTCCGGCGAGATGTCACTTCCAGTTAATATCACCACACGGGCTTCGGCCTGTATCGTACGAATCTCCGTGAGTAGATCCCAGCCCGAGCCATCCGGCAGATTAAGATCGAGAATCACCACATCAAAGCGTTCCAGCGCGATGCGGATACGCGCCTCATACAATGTCGTCGCCAGTTCAAAATCAAAACGCCCGCCGACCATGGCCCGGATCACGCGATGCAGATCGACATCATCTTCCACATGCAGTACCCGTGGATGCAATTGATTGACGCCCTCCAGCAATTGATCCACCACGCCCAGCAATCGCGTCTCATCAATCGGTTTGGCTAACCAATCAACGCCATAAAAGTCGCCACTCAGCGCCAACTGACCAGCTTCCACTTTAGCTGAGACCACAATGATCGGTAAATCCAGTGTGTTTTGTTGCTCTCGTAACTGGCGAATAATTTCGATACCGCTCATATCCGGCAGCATCAAATCCAAAGTCATAGCATCGTAGACTTGGTTTTGCAAAGCCTCTAATGCGGCAGTGCCTGAAGCAACGATATCGACCGCATAACCGGATCGCCCTAACAACAAACCGAGCAAGCGCGCAACGTCTGGTTCATCCTCCACCACCAAGATACGGGGCGCATTGGGCAACACAATCGATTCACTGCCGACCGAAGCTGCATGCCACACCGGCAGATCGAAAAAGAAACACGCACCCTCTCCGTCTTTTGATTCAAAACCAATTTGCCCCCCCATGCGCTCCACCAATTCGCGCGTGATCGCCAAGCCCAGTCCGGTGCCACCCTTCTGTCGCGTGTCGGAGGAATCGGCCTGCGCAAACTTTTGAAAAATACGATCGCGGAATGCCTCAGGAATGCCCGGGCCATGGTCGCGCACACTGACCCGTACATATGGCGCTTTATGTTCGACAGCAATCTCTACTACCTCGTCCTTCGGCGAGAACTTGATGGCATTGGACAACAAGTTAGCCAACACCTGCATCAGCCGCTGATTATCTACACGCACTTCAATATTCGACACTGTCTGCACCAGATTCAGTGTGACGTTACGTTCCGTTCCGTAATCGCGATTGGCTTGCAATGCCTGTTCAACCATGGGCATCAGCGCATACGCATGCATATCAAAATGCAACTTGCCGGAAGTGATTTTTTCCATATCCAACAAATCATTGATGAGGTAGGTCAATCGTTGGCAGTTTTTGTAGGCAATGCCAATCATCTCGCGCGCTTGTGGTGTCACCTCGCCCAACGCCCCGCCACTAACCAGTCCCAGCGCGCCAGAAATCGAGGTCAGCGGTGTGCGAAGTTCATGACTGACGGTAGAGACGAACTCGCTCTTCATGCGCTCGACCCGCTTACGCTCGGTGATGTCGCGCACCATCCCCACATACATTGGCCGCCCCTCACGAGTAATTTCCGAGATCGCTAGCTCCATCGGAAACAGACTACCATCCTTATGCTGGCCTTCCACTTCGCGGCCAATACCAATTATCCGCGCTATACCTGTAGTGTGATAATTACGTAAATAGCCATCGTGGGCATCGCGATGGGCAATGGGCATTAACATCTTGACGTTATGCCCCAAAACTTCCTCTGGCTTATAGCCAAAAATACGCTCGGCAGCCGGATTAAGCGAAGCAATGCTACCGGTTTGATCGATGGTAATGATGCCGTCTACCATATTATCGAGAATGGTTTGGGTATGTTGCGCACTTTCGCGCAGGGCAACTTCGTTGCGACGGATGTCGCTGGTCATTTGCTGCGCTAGCTCTTCCGCCTTGCCACGACGTGCAATCAAAAACGATACCAATGCGAACAACAATAGGCTGGTACTGACGCCCAAGATCAAAATAGGTACCGTCAGGGATGATTGAAACGATGCCTCAAATGCGGGGCGGCTATTCAAGCGCACGGTCCAAGTGTGGCCATACGCCCGAACTTTACGCACCGTACTCAGCAGTGGCAGATGATTTAATTCAGATTCTGCTTGTGTCGAGTCATACATGCGGGTCTCATTTTTTTCACCCATGCCATCGAATATCGTGAAACTCACCGCCGGTGCACTCGCTCCCATAATGCCTTGCATTAAATCTTCAACCCGATAGGGGCTATAAACAAATCCTTGCAATGCTTGCCAGCGATCAGCAGGGGTCTTCAAGGCATGCTGTTTACGGTATATCGGCAAGTACATGAGAAATCCGGCTTGCACTTTACCGTGCGTTTCCTGCACTAAGGTCACTTTGCCCGTGATCGCGATATCGCCCGTCTCGGCAGCTCGGCGCATCGCCTTAGCACGGGTTTCCTCGGACAGCATATCGTAGCCAAAAGCCGCGAGATTACGCCCGGTAAAAGGTTCCAAGAAAATAATAGCGCTATACAACGGCCGCTCGCCAGTCGGTCTATGCTGATACCGTGGAAACCCTTCAGCGCGAATCGCCGCCACGTGCGACTGTAAATCTTTGGGCTGGATAATCTGGCTATACCCCACCCCCAGAATCCCTGGATATTTTTTCCCAAGTTGCAAGCGTGCGACATAAGCATGCCACTCGTTCCGATCAACGGTCGTGCTGGCATCAAACAAGCCCGCACCACCGAGCAAAATCTGTTCATGTTGCCGCAACCGATCCTCGATGGAATCGATCACATCTTGCACATGCAAATTAAATTGCACTTGTGCATTTCTCGTTTCTTGCGCGCGCACACCATACCAAGCCAGCAACATCAAGATCAAACAGGCTAATAAAATGAACCAAGCTACGCGATTGCGTCGCTGAAAGAAAAAATTCAACTGGGCCAGTCGCAGATTTTTCATGCGCGCATCTTTCCTCATTGAATATCCAGACATCTTATGCGGTACCAGATCCGACAGCACGCAGACGTGTATAAGCCAGCACACCGGTCATGCTGCGTGTGGTACCGCAGGCAGTACAATCATAGAGTGGCATTATGTCGCCCTGCGCACCCACGACTTGCTGCCCAATCAGTTGAAACAAGGCATGCTTTTCGCACGCGGGGCACAGCAACGCTGCGCTGATTGGCAAGGCCGGGCCGGTGCCGATAGGAAAAGAGATATCTCGACCCGGATTATCGCTAGCAACCATCGCCGCGACGTCGATGCGCACGCCAACTCGATAATGCTCACGATCCAATTGCCGACACCACTGTACGGTGCTCGTCAATCGTTCATGGTGTGCGCCATCGGGCTGTTCAACCAGCACAATCAATGTTTGCCCGATGCCGAGCGGAACATCGACGTCAAAAGATAAACCGTGCAAACTCATGTCGGTCAACGCGGCCTGATGTAAAGCGCTGCCTAAGCCGGCAACATTGCTTCCCTGTACCACAGAATAAATGCGCGTGATGCCAACACAAGGATAGCGTTGCTCCGCACGTTGCTCCTCCGACATATCGTCAGGCGTGAGACCTGTTTGCCCCTTGGCGTTGATCTCAAACATTGCGCATGCTCTGGAGCATGATCCGCAGCAATTCCTCATTGCTCGACCGAGATTTCACCAATACAGCACTCACGCGATCCGCATACTCATCGCTAATGTCCGATGCTGAAAAAATCACAATGCGCGGTGGTTTAACGCACCGTTCGATGGTTTCGATCAATTCCAGCCCAGAACCATCGGGCATACCAATATCCAGCAACACCAAATCAAACCGCGTATTTTCCAACGCCGCGCGCGCCAATCTGATCGTTGCCGCACTCTCCAATGCACAATGCCCCTGCAGCATTCCGGCAACCACCGTACGCACATCGGGGTCATCCTCTACATGCAACACGCGCGGTCTATTGTTACCGCCACAGACACTGTTAACAACCGCGACAAGACGCGCGGCATCGATCGGTTTTTGCAGCCAATCTCGAACGTCGAGCGCGCCACCGATCAATTGACGTTTTACGTCATCGGCCTTGACCGAAATCACCACCACCGGCAACGTTCGCGTAGCAGCATCGCGCCGCAAGCTTTCCAAAAAGTTCATGCCATCCTCATCCGGCAATTGCAAGTCCAGCGTCATCAGCCGATAACGATCGCCGCGTTCGAGCAAGAGTTGTCGCGCCTGCTGTGCGCTATAGGCGATATCGGAGTCGAAACCTGCTTCAGTCAGCATGCGCCGAATCAAGGCGGCCACATCGGGATCATCTTCGACGATCAACACACATGCACGATGCGATTGCGCTAATGTACGCGGCGCATCCGTCGCATTTTCATCGCCACCACGCATTTCCGGCAACTCGACATAAAAAGTCGACCCGACTCCTTCGCGACTGATAAAGCCGATCTGGCCACCGTGCCGTTCAATAATGGCGCGCGTGATTGCCAGCCCAAGGCCCGTACCGCCCTTGGATCGCGTATCGGAAGAATCGGACTGGGTAAAGGGCTGAAAAATTCGCACTTTAAAACCTTCTGGAATACCAGCACCGTAATCACTGATAGAAACGCGCACGCGACCGTCCTCATGACGCGCCGCAGCAATTTCAACTCGGCTGTCTCGTGGCGAAAACTTGGCGGCGTTAGACATCAAGTTCGCCAAGACTTGCATCATACGATCGCGATCGACAAATACATGGATGTTATCCAGCCGATGCGTAACCACAAAGTGCACGCCATATTGTTCGGCATATGTCGCCAAGTCGGCTACCGCTTGATCGAGCAACGGCATCAATGCAATATTTTCAAAACGAAAGGCCATCTTGCCGGCCTCGATTTTCTGGATATCCAGAATATCGTTGATCAGCATCAACAAACGCTCCGTATTATTGCTTGCGATGTTCAACATCGCTTTCACTTGTGGCGGCAACGTGCCGACCACGCCGCCGGTGATTAGCCCTAGTGAGCCGCGAATCGCTGTCAACGGCGTGCGCAATTCATGGCTCACGGTCGAAATAAATTCGGTCTTCATCCGATCCACGCGTTTGCGTTCGGTGATGTCGCGCACGATGCCAGTGAACATACGCTTCCCGGCCACTTGCATTTCACTGACAGCCAACTCCATCGGAAACGTCGAGCCATCTTTACGTTGACCCGTGACCTCGCGTCCAATGCCGATCACCTTCGCCTTGCCGCTATCGATGTAATTGTGTAAATACCCATCGTGCTCACTGTGATAGGGTTCAGGCATCAGTCGCTTAACGTTCTGCCCAATCACTTCATCTTTACCATAACCAAAAATACGCTCCGCTGCCGGATTAAACGTTTCGATATAACCCTGCGCGTCGATCGTGACAATGCCATCCACCACCGTTTGCACAATCGC
>JAHECG010000004.1:37757-87746 GCA_024641855.1 Betaproteobacteria bacterium
ACCCGACCTTCTCGATCGCCTAGTGCCGCCGCCGTCCGCTGGCGTTCGGTGATATCGCGCACGATCGCGACGAAGCGCGCTGGTTCATCGGCGGGCGCCATGTACTGCAAGAAAATTTCCACCGGAATACGTTGGCCGCTTTTATGCTGATGCACCGTCTCAAAGGTCAAAGAATCGCGTTCACAAGACAGCAGCGGCTCGATCAAGGCATGAAATTGTTCGATCGTTATATCTGGCTTGATATCGTATGGGTGCATGCCCATTAATTCCGAGCGGCTATAACCCACTTGACGCAAAGCGCCTTCATTGACGTAGAAGAAACTTAGATCGACGGCATCGAACATGAACACGCAATCAAGCGTCCGATCAAGCGTGCTCCGAAATTGCCGCAGTTCATTTTCTTGCTCTCTTAATTCGACTTGATTGATTTCATCTTCAACGCAATCCGCGAGATCGCGCAAAGCCAGCCGTTCGCTTTTGGTCAATTGTCGCGGCTGATCGGCGATGATACATAAGGTGCCAATGCGATAGCCTTCCGTGGTGCTTAGTGGCGCGCCGGCATAAAAACGAATATGCGGCGGCCCGATCACCAACGGGTTATCGGCGAAGCGTGGGTCAAGACGAGCATCACTAATTTCGAATATGTCTTTATTTAGAATGGCATGACCGCAAAATGAAATGTCGCGCCCGGTTTCGCATGCCGCTAATCCTTGACGTGACTTAAACCACTGGCGCTCGGCATCCACCAACGACACCAACACGATCGGGGTGCCGAATAGATGCTGACCTAGCCGCGTCAGACGATCAAAGCGCTCTTCCGGTGCAGTGTCGAGCAGCCTGCGTTCGTGTAGCGCAAGCAACCGCCTGGATTCGTTTTCGGGCAGTGCCGGTGCTTGCATGCTTAGGATCCATTCTCAGAAAAACGCTCGCGGATTTGCAAAATCCCAGGCAGTTGTTGCAGGAACACGTCGACCAGTGACGGATCAAAGTGGATCCCGCTATTGTCTTTGATCAGATTCACTGCCGCTTCAATTGTCCATGCTTTTTTATAAGGTCGCGCCGATGTCAACGCGTCAAACACATCCGCCAACGCCGCAATGCGTCCGGACAACGGAATCGCTGCACCGGAAAGTCCATTGGGATAACCACTGCCATCCCATTTTTCATGATGCGTAAGGGCAATCTCCTTTGCCATAGCCATCAAATCCGAAGCGTCGCCATCCAGCAACTTGCCGCCGATGGTGGCATGCGTTTTCATTATCTCCCATTCGTGCGGCTCGAATTTTCCGGGTTTGAGCAAAATTGCGTCGGGAATGCCGATTTTTCCAATGTCGTGCATCGGGCTCGCATTCAGAATGAGATCGCATTGCGCATCGTCCCAACCAATCGCGCGTGCCAGTAGCGCACAAGCGTGGCTCATCCGTAGAATATGACTACCGGTTTCTTCGTCTCGATATTCCGCAGCCATCCCCAAACGTTGCACCACTTGCAAACGGGTGCTATGCAACTCTGCAGTGCGCGCACGCACCATGCTATCCAACAAGGATTTCTGATCATGCAACAATCGATGCGCCAATTGCGCGTCCAACAAATTGCGCACGCGCATCAACAATTCGTTGCGGTCGAAGGGTTTGCCAATAAAATCGCGCGCGCCGCCGGCCAACGCCTGCAACAGATGGCTTTTATCTTTCTGTGCGGTGAGAATGACGATCGGCGGCAACAATGGATCGTTCAACGCCTTCAATAGCGCCATGACTTGATACCCATCTAAATGCGGCATATTGATATCAAGTAAAATCAAATCCGGTCGCGTCGCGTGATATGCATTAATCGCTTCACGCGAATCCTCCACCAGCACGAGTCCCTGGTAGCCTTGGCCTGACAACATCCTTTCCAGCAATTTCAGATTGGCCGGCTCATCATCGACAATCAGAATCCGTTCTTGGATTGTGGATTCAGCACTCATGTTTTATCTCCGATCGGCTAGGGATATAGCGATCAATCGTGTTAAGAAATGGCTCAGCTTCACTCTGTAGGATGAGTGTGTCATTAAAACCGGCGGCCAGTGCAATTTCGATATCTTTTTCGGCATCGCTTTGAATCATGGCGATCACCTTGGTATTGTTGATCAAATTACGTTCCCGCAGTTCGTTCAATACGACAAAGCCATCCATTTCCGACAGCTCGATATCGAGCAAAATCAAATCAAAACGATTCTCGCTAGCCAATTGGATGCCGATCCCTGCAGTATGCGCGATCTGTACGTGGATGTGCGGACGTTGACCGAGCAAACGGCTCATTTGTTTCAGATTGTGTAAATTGTCTTCGATGCATAAAATTGTTGGCGGCATTTGGCCGGCCCCACGTGCACGCTGCCGTCTTTCCTGCGGCAACTCAAACCAAAAAGTGCTGCCGACGCCCACCGCACTCTCCACCCCCATGCTGCCGCCCATCAACTCGATCAATTGACGACTGATGGTAAGTCCAATGCCCGTCCCTTCAATTGCACCGCTCTCAGCACCCAGGCGATTAAACGGCTGAAAAACCTCATCGATGCGATTCAATGGAATTCCCGGTCCCGTATCGCTGACTAAAATACGCGCGCGCATTCCATCGAACGTGCAGTGTAGTTTCACGCAGCCATCGGGACGATTGTATTTAATCGCATTGGAAAGCAAGTTCAACAACACTTGTTTCAAGCGTACCGTGTCGGCCCGCAACACCGTATGAGCACAATCGGCTTTTTCGAGATGAATACCATGCGCCTGCGCTTGCGTTTGCACCAACACCAAACACTCGTCGATGATCTCGTTCAAGGGTACCGGCGCCATCGAGAGCTTGATATTGCCGCTTTCGATTTTTGCTAAATTCAATACCTCGCTAATCAGATCCAGCAAATGCCGACCCGCCGTCATAATTTCTTTAACATTGTCGCGATTGTCCGAAGACAAGCTTGCATCCACTTCCATCAACTGCGCAAAGCCCAGCACCGCGTTCATGGGTGTGCGCAATTCGTGCGACATACTCGCCAAAAATTGCGATTTCGCCTGATTCGCACGTTCCGCTTCTTTCATCGCCGCTTGCATCGACTCTGTCCGTTGCGCGACCCGCACCTCAAGATCTTCATTAATTTGCTGGAGTTGCCGCTCTGCCTGCTTGCGCTCGCTCATGTCACGCATCGCCATCGAAAAAAAGCGCAAAGTTCCCTGGGTGTCATGGTGCGCCAGGATAATCAGCGAAACAGGAATTTCATGGTCATTAGAACCATCCAGTAACGCAACTTCGCCGGACCAGTATCCATCGCGTGAGGCGGTTGGAATACTCCGTCCGCGGATTAATTCCGTCGCCCAATGCGGATGTAGATCGGCTATGTACAAGTCATTCAGCACGCGATCGCCCAAGCCGCTCATGGTACGTCCACCCTGGTTAACGTACAGCAGTTTGCCATCCGGATCCACCATGCCAATAAAATCAGGCGCAGCCTCGATAATGGCAATCAGGCGATCGCGCTCTTCCTCGGTATGCTTGCGCTGCTCTACGAACACACGCATCACGCCCAACCAAAGCACCAACATCAATCCACTAACACCCCCCAGACGCCACCACAACGCCTGCGTCAGCTCGGACAGCGCTTCCTTAGGTAGCGCATTGGCGACCCAGCGATGAAGAATCCATTCACCGTTACTGACTGCGACCACGCTCTTCTGCAAATGTGCCGCCGGTTGCAACGTGTTGGCCAAATAGCGAGGAATTGCGCGATTTCGCCGATCGTAGATACGGATACCGAGACTGGCATTTTCCAACAGATACTCAACCGGAGGGGTCTCAAGGTCGACCTGTAGTCGACGCAACACTTGTTTATCCGAATCCAAGATTGGCAATCTAGGCCAGCCAATTAATCGCGCCTCCAGCGTGTTGGCCAGAATTACCGTCGCCACCAGGCCAGATATTTTACCGTTCGCATTATCAAAGATCGGTACCGTGTAGGTGAGTCCCCAGGCGTTTTGCTCGCTTCCCTGGCTACGCGAGGTGTACTGGGAGTTATCGCAAGTCCGCATCAGTTCGGAAAATACGCCCGGAATACCCATCGGTGCGTCATTCGGTATCCGTGGTTGATGCAACTGAAATTCCTGTAATTGCCGTGCATAGTACCGATACTCGCTGCTCTCATCCTGTTCCGGCGTATCAGCCCACACAATCCCTTCGCCTTTTAAATTCCGTTTAAAGGTATCGAGAATCAATTCATCGAAAGCCATAAACGGCACCTGACCCCGACGCGGATCGAAGCCCTGATACACCAGATAGATTTCCGACACGGAAATCTGGCTCGCAAGGTGATTATAGAGTTGCTGTACGGTATTGGCATCGAAACGGTTGAAGCGTCCTTCCGCCACCATATTTTCCTCCTTGTCGCGCCGATTTTGCGGCTTGACTTGCCGTACTGCCGGCAATAACGATATGGTTCGCGTGGCAACATAAAGGTCGGCAAACAGGCTGGAAATTTCATGCGCCTTTGCGCTGGTCGCGGCGTCGTAGGTATTTAGGTTTGCCGCAATCGCCTGCGCACGGCTATTGCGGTTATCCAACACGATCAATAGCACACACATCACCCATACCGAAAAAAAGCCGATAACCAAAGCGCGCCGACCGAGTCGCGCCAACACCCTGCGCAACCTGTCGGCCAGTGAACTGATGAGCGCCGAGCGGCTTATCTTAGTCATTGGTAGGCTTCCGCATCTCTGGATCCGCTGTCGTTCCATCGTGCAACAATCCTGCAACATCCGGTTCCGTCAAGTAAACATCCACCGCCTGAAAAAAAGTTTGCGCGCTCAGTGGTTTGTTTAGATAACCTGAAAAACCGGCGATAGGTTCGTGATGACCATCGTACGGCTGGGAGGCACCATGAATAGCGATCACGGGGATCGCACGCGTCGCTTCGTTTTCGTGCAACAACCGTAAGGATTCAAAACCGTCCATGCCCTGCAAATCGATGTCGAGCAAAATCAGATCAAAGTGATTTTCGTTGGCTAACGCGATACCTAAATGCGTCGTAGGTGCGGTTTGCAAACGAACGTGCGGGCGTAGACCCAGCAGACTACTGACCAATTTTAGGTTGGCCGCACTATTATCGATATGTAAAACGTTGGGCGGCCTAGTGCCCGGAGGACGCAATCCCTGACGTCTTTCCTGCGGCAATTCAAACCAGAAAGTACTGCCGACTCCGAACGTGCTCTCAACGCCCATGGTGCCACCCATCAGCTCCACCAATTGGCGACTGATGGTGAGACCAATACCGGTGCCTTCGATGTTGCTACCCTCAACCCCCAAGCGATTAAACGGTTGAAATACTTCATGGATACGCTGCTGTGGAATACCTAGACCGCTATCGCTGACTAAAATGCGCGTCATCAAATCCTGTTCGTGGGTGAAATGCAATTTCACATAGCCATCGGGTTGGTTGTATTTAATCGCATTCGAGAGCAAATTCAACAGGACTTGTTTCAAGCGCAAACGATCGGCCCGTAATACCGTGTTCGCGCAATCCGTTTTTTCAATGCGAACGCGATTACGCTGTGCCTGCCCTTGAACCAACACGAGACACTCATCGACGACATCGCATAAACTCACCGGCGCGATGGAAAGATCGAGGTTTCCGCTTTCAATCTTTTCCAGATTCAAGACTTCCGTGATTAAATTCAGCAGATGCTGACCGGCCCGCAATATTTCTTGAACATTATCCTGGTTCTCCGACCCCAATGCTTCATCCGCTTCTAGCAATTGCGCGAAACCAAGCACGGCATTCATCGGCGTACGCAATTCGTGCGACATGCTGGCCAGGAATTGCGATTTAGCTTGATTGGCGTGTTCGGCCTCTTCCTTCGCAGCGTACAAAGCGCGCTCAGATTTTTTTCGTTGCGAAATATCCAAGCCCGTGCCAATCACATACCGTTTCCCACTCAGCTTCACCGATACAAATTGAAAGATAAACGGGATCTGCGCCCCGGACTTGGTACACAAAATGGATTCCAACTCGGCTTTGCCTTGCACAAAGCAAGTCAACATACTGTCCGAGAATTGTTCCAACACCGCATCGGCGATCAGCTCCGCTGGGAGTTTCTGAAAAATCTCCTCGACGCTGAATCCGGTAACCCGCGAAAAATTATCATTGACCCGGAGAAACTGCATCGCCTGTGACAACATGAAAAAGATACCAGGCTGCGCATCGATCGCGACATTGGTCAAATCGTGCTCGACGCGCAACTTCTGTTCCATTTCGATTAGATCGGTAATATCGGTTCGTATCGAAACATATTGGTAGGTTCTGCCCAACGCATCTAAGAACGGCACAATGGTCGTTTTCACCCAGTAATAACTACCATCCTTGCGCCGATTTCGAATGATGCCGCGCCAGATTTTCCCGCTGGCAATGACTTGCCACAGCTCGATAAAAAATTCGCGCGGGTGGTAACGGGAGTTCAGCAACCGATGATCTTGCCCAATGAGCTCTTCTGCACTGTACTGCGATATTTCACAAAACTTTGCGTTGACCGCTGTGATCAAACCATCAGGACCGGTAATACTGACAATATTATGCTCATCCAATGCGATTTTTTGATAGGCCAATGCCTGCGTTGTGGTCGCTATTTCCTCTTGGGCGGCATAAATTTCATGGATCAAGCGACGCAAGTTCCGCCGGTAAGCCCATCCGATCAATATCGTCAACATCACACCAACAAGACCAATCACGACTAAAACACGTTGTTGCTGTTGGCTCCGAGCTAAAGAGATATTTTGCACATGGAGAACTTCATCACGATTATTCCTGATCATCTTTCCGATCACAGACAATGACTTTTCATGTTCCGGAATGGCTACCTCCGCCATCAAATGGATGGCGGCCTCATGCTGCCCAGCCAGTGCCAATTTGATTGCCTTTTCTTGCAGTAAATGGACTTGAATACTAATCGCGTTTTGCGCCGCTAATTGTTCAACTTCAAACGGCGTCATAGACATACGCAATAAGGTTTCGCGCGCGTTCAAAAATTCGCTTGCCGCAGCGTAATACTTTTGAAGTTTCTCGTCCTGTTCAAATGCATCTTTAACTTGGATCAATTCATACATCAACGTCGCTCGCTGTCGAATCAAATCCTCCATACGGTGCAAGAGTTGAATATGACGCGATTGTTCATTCACAATCTGATCCATATCTTTTTGAATCAAACGAAAAGCGTATTCCGCATACAGGATCACCATTACGATCAGCATCGCGACCAACATAAAAGCGACCGATAGCTTTCGCCCACCCCGCTTTGCGATCTGATCTGGTGCGTTAGGCATGGTGTTATTTAGAAGGCTGATCATTTTGAGGTTGTCTAGGAGACAGCATGCGCTCGGCCAACGACAACAAGCGCGCCACCTCAACCGGTTTCGTAAGGTACTCGTTAAAACCCGCTTCCTTACCTCGTTCGACATCTCGGTTCATCGCATTAGCGCTTAATGCAATCACCGGGATATTCTGCGTGCGGGGATTCTCCTGCAGCAAACGCAACACTTCAAAACCATCGATACCCGGCAGGTTGATGTCGAGCAAAATTAAATCCGGTAACCGCGCCTCGGCCACTAGCAATCCGGTTTCGCCATTCACCGCCTCCAGAAATTCGATATCCTTCCGACGCGCGAGAATTTTTTGCACTAAGCGTAAATTGGCAGGGTTGTCCTCTATATACAACAGCCGATAGCGATCTTGCGGCGTTGTCAACGAAGCCTCCGACGTTGATGTTACACTTACCTGCATTTCCGCCATCGGCAACTCAAACCAGAAAGTACTGCCTTTGCCCGGCGTACTCTCCACGCCTATCGCACCCTGCATGGCTTCAATAATTTTCTTGGACAGCGCCAGTCCGATACCGGCGCCGCCGATGCCCGTATAAGCCGATTCTAAACGTTCAAAGGGCTTGAATAGCCGCGGCAAATCAGCCGTAGCAATACCCTGTCCATTGTCCTGCACGCTGACTCGCACGCGCCGAGTGTCCAGGGCAATACAACGCACCCGCACAGCACCGCCTACGCAGTTGTACTTGACTGCATTGGACAACAGATGGCCCAACACTGTTTGTAGTCGTACCCGATCCGCTTGCACTGCGCCGCATGCATCGCGCTCGAACGTGAACTGAATACCGCGTTGCGCCGCCAGTGGTTTCAACTGGGACATACTTTCTTCGATCACCGATGCCAGCGCAATCGATTCGAGCTGGACTTCCAATACGCCACTTTCGATACAACTCAAATCCAACATTTCATTGATCATGATCAGCAAATGCTCGTTCGCCGACTGAATTTCTCGCAGGTTTTCTGCCTGATTTTTCGTTAATGGCTGTTCTGGATCCGTTTGTAATAAGTGGCTAAACCCAACGAGCGCATTCAGCGGTGTGCGCAGTTCATGGCTCATGCGCGATAAAAATTCAGTTTTCGCGGCATTCGCACTTTCCGCTTCGAGCAGCGCGACGTTCAGCTCGGCGGTACGCTGCTGCACTCGAATTTCCAGCTCGTCGTTGAGTCCTTTGAGTTGCATTTCCGCCTGTTTGCGCTGTGTCACATCGTGCACCACCGCAATAAAATGCGTAGTGTGATTCGGTGTTTTAATGTATTGCAACGCGATATCCACCGGTACCCTTTGACCATTTTTGTGTTGGTGCACAGTTTCAAAATGGATCTGCTGCTGATCTCCTGCCAGCAAAGGCGCGATTAATTGCTTGAATTGCGCCTCGGTAACATCGGGCTTAATGTCATAGGGATACATCTGCAACAATTCGTCTTGGCGGTAGCCGACTTGATTCAAGGCACCTTGATTCATATAGGTGAAGCGCAGCGTCTCGCCATCGAACATGAATACACAGTCGAGCGTTTGATCCAACGTTTGTTTAAACTGTTGCAACGTATCCACATCGCGCTGGCGAGCAACCGCCATTTCCCAAAAAATGGTTTGCAATTGCTGCACTTCGGTACAACTGTGCGCATCGATCACGCTAGGCATCGTGCCAGTAACACCGTAGCGTGCCACGTTTTCTGTTAGCTGATACAAAGGTTGGGTAATGCGTCGAGTCAGCCACACACTCAACATCAATCCAACGAGACCGATTAGCGCCGCTACCCAAGTAAACGTACGGCTGAGTTGCGCCAGGATTTGCGTATTGCCTTTCTGTTCGATGCCCAAATAGAGATGTGCATGCATCCCCGATATGATCGGATAGCCGACCTCCAAGATGGGAACGCCGTCCAGCACATGTCGGTGATTTTCCAACTCCGTTTGGCTGCCACGGTCGGTAGAAGGCAGGAGCATTTTAGGAAAGCCATTGCTGAAACTATGCGCCAACACCTTGCCATCAAAGTCAGTAACATAAGCAAAATTCACATCCACGCTGTCATCGGCGATTCTGACCAAGGTGTCGCGCAGACTCAATTGGCGGCGCTCGATAATGTCGCGCGCCAAGCCTTCAGAAAGCGATCTAGCCAAGGTCTCGGCCCAATCCTGCTGACGCTGACTAAGCGCATCTTTGATCGCGTAATTATTCAAAGCGCTATTGACCAATGTGCTCACGAGCAACAGCACCAAAATCAACACTAAATATTGCCTACCGAGTCTCATTGCCTTTTTTCCTTGGGCATACTCAGTAAATTCAGCCGTTCCAGCCATTGCTTGAGCTCGTCGTAATCGCCTGGGTTGGCTACCACGAAACCATTCGGCATTTCACTCCGTTCCCACTGATAGAGGCGCGACTTTTCGCGCCGCAATGGATCAAAATCGAGCAAGGCCTGAAGCACTTTGACACGCACGTCTACGGGTAGCGCCGGACTGGCCACGATGCCGCTGGACGGATAGTCGTTGGATTGCGCCAAAATACGCAGTTGATTTTCTTTGACTAGACGCTCGGCAAGCGTATCTTGCAAACCACAAGCATCGAACCGTCTACTCAGAACAGCTTCCGCACAATTCTTGTGAGACCCGGTGTATTCGTATTTCTCGAGCTGATTGAGCGTGACGCCTTGTTGCGCCAGCATAATACGGGGGATCAAATGACCCTGCGTGGAATCGACAGCGCCGAACGCCAGGCTTCGCCCACGCAACTCATCGATACGTCGAATAGGACTATCTGGACGCACCACAAAAACCGCGCGATAACGCGCCTTATTCTGACTGTTTTTTCCACGCACTAACGGTATTAAACCGGACTGCTGTGCCGCCGCCTGTAGGTAGGTGACCGCGCCCACGGCGGCTAGATGAATATTCCCATCCTCCAATTGTTTGGCCAGGGAGCCGTCACGTGGTGTAAAACGCAACTCGAAGTGATAGCCGGTACGTTCGTTAAGGTAGTCGATCAAGCCTTGGTACTGACGCGCATCTTGCTGCGGACTGGTGCGCAAATCGAAGCTAAAGATATAACCATTCGATTTAAAGCCTGCGGTCTGTGCCAATGCGGATTCGCTGATGCGTTCGCTTTTCACCTGCGACTCATCGCGCTCACAAGCCGTGAGCAGAACACCGAACAAAACCGTGAGCGCAATATTTGCGCGTAGGCGGCGAGTTGATGCGCTAACGAAAACGCTCCGACTGCTTCCTGCCAGCCACCTCAATTGTTGAAGCCTTATCATGAAACAGACTCATTCATCATCTCAAACTGATCCATAAACTTTCGGTTTTACACACAGCGCCAAACGACCGATTTGCTGCGCGCCGCGCCTCCATTTTTTTAATAGCCTCGACGCTGAGCCGTGCCATTCCCTCAAAATGTCAACAGCATTGCCCGTTTTAGGGGTTGCTTGACTTCGCTGGTTAAAATAACGGTAATCAAATGATTAACTTGATAGCGACATCACATTACATTCCCGCACATTTAACAGGGATTTAAGGGGATTCTGGATGGCACATCGAAAGGTTTTGTTTATGCGCGCATCATTTTGATGCGGAAACAGCAATCCGGCATTAGAAATCCGTAGATCAAGTCCGGTTTAGCGCGCTTTAATGCCCACCGTAGTGCTATGAAGCTAGGGTATGGCTTTGACTCGAGCGATTCCGGCACCGATACCTAGTCGCCCGACGAGGATTTATTCGCGCCGAGTAGCTGGTCGACCAATCGATCAAATTGCGCTACCTCCAGCGGCTTGGTTAAGTATTCCACGAAGCCCGCGCCTTTGCCGCGTTCAATATCGCGTGGCATCGCATTTGCCGTGATGGCAAGCACCGGAATATCTTTCACGAAAAGATCGGCTTTGAGCACTTCCAACACTTGATAGCCGTCCATACCCGGCAGATTGATATCCAGCAGAATTAAATCCGGATGGCGCGAACACGCTAGTTCAATGCCCAATTCCGGTGTATGGGCTGTCAACAGATGGATATTTGAGTGGCGGCCTAAAATCTGTGCCACGAGTTTCAGATTGGCCGGATTGTCTTCAATGTACAGCACGAGATGTTTTTTGCTTTCACGCGGCTGTATCAATACAGTGCTGTCACCGATACCGGCTTCATCCTGAGCGGTTGCGGATATCGAATCCAAGGGCAATTCGATCCAAAAGCAACTACCCACGCCCACCTCACTTCGTACAGCGACCGTACCGCCCATCAACTCGACTATCCGACGCGTAATCGTCAGTCCGATGCCCGTCCCTTCGATACCCGAATTTTCAGCGTCTAAGCGATTGAAAGGCTCGAATAACTCATCCAAGCGCGCAGCTGGAATACCGGCGCCCGTGTCAGTGATCTGGATACGTAACCGATCGGTTCCCGCCAGCGCAACATGCAGCTGCACGCTGCCGCCTTGGCGGTTATATTTGATACCGTTGGACAGCAAATTGAGCAGGGCTTGTTTAAGTCGCGTGCGATCGGCACGTACCACAGCCCCTGTAAGACCGTTATGCGAAATTTGCACATCGCGCTTGTCCGCCATGGTGGCCACCAAACGCAAACACTCATCGACCACTGGACACACTTCCACGGGCTCCAACGAGAGATCGATATGGCCAGATTCGATCTTGGCCAAATCCAATACATCGTTGATCAACTGCAACAGGTGATGGCCAGCCTTAAGGATTTCCCGCACATTGTCTTTATGGTCTACGGATAATGCATCGTCGAATTCCAACAACTGCCCAAAACCAAGAATCGCGTTCATCGGTGTTCGCAATTCATGGCTCATGCTGGAAAGGAATTCCGACTTGGCTTGGTTGGCGCGCTCGGCTTCATCGCGCGCCGCGATCAGTGCTTGCTCCGCAGCCACCTGTGCGGTGATATTCTGTACGGTGCCGGTCAGCTTAATGGGTTCGCCATGGTCACTGTAGATAAATTCACCGCGACTATGCATATTATGCACACTGCCATCCGGCCACGTTATCCGATAAGAAATATCAAACGGCGTTTTCTCGTTCATGGCAGTTTTCAACGCATGATCCAATTGAATCAGATCGTCTGTATGGATCGGCTGACGAAACAATTCAAAGTTGGGCACAACAGCGTTTGGCAGCAACCCCCACAAACGAAAATGTTCTTCTGACCAAATCAACTCTCCCGATAGCGGATGCCATTCAAAACTACCCACCTGCGACACTTGTTGCGCCTGATTCAGCGCGGCATTCTGCTGACTTACCTGCTCCCGTAATGCCAACGTGCCCCGAAAGCTACGTTCGCTGCGCCGCCCGGCAAGCGCAAGATAGCCTAAATAGAGCGAAACCAGCGCAGCCGTCATCATGCCAACGTCTGTGCGCTCTAACATCAGGCGTACGATCAATGGCAGGATTGCCGGCACGCAAAACAGCAATACAGACCAGCGATCGGATCCCAACCCCGCCAGGGCTGCACCGGTTACGCCAGCGATCACAAATGCCGGTATCGCCAGACGTGACAAATCGCCCGGTAATAAAAACAACGGTAATGCACCCCAGGCGCAACCAGCAAGCAGTACGCCGGCACGCATCAACCCGTGCCAACGCTTGAGCGGAAAAGTATTAGGGGTGCGACGGTACACCGCCCACAAAAAGAGCCGGATGAACTGCGTTGCTGCGAGTAAACCGCCCCACAGCATGACTGTGATCGGTGCCGCGATGTTTAATTGCGTCAGCAGCCCACCGGTGATGACGGCGATCAATAGGCTCCCAATGGCGGCGGCAGGTATGCCATCGCCCAACTGGCGGACTTGTTCTGCCTGCACATAGGTAACGTCAGCTTTATATAACTCAACGCTCATGGCGCTTCTCTGCTCGCGCTATGATTCGTAGGGTTAAGTACCGCATCCACAAGCTTGTTGAAGCGGCTGACATTCAGCGGCTTCGTCAAATAATCGGTGAAACCTGCCAACATGCCGCGCCCGATGTCACGCGGCATGGCATTCGCGGTGATCGCAATAACGGGGGTATCTTTCAGCAATGGATCGGCCTTAAAAACTTCCAAGACTTGATAGCCATCCATCCCCGGCATATTGATGTCGAGCAAAATCAACTCCGGTCGCCGTGTGCGCGCCAGTTCAATACCGAGCTCCGGGGTGTGTGCGCTGAGCAGGCTGATGTGCTTGCGGCGACCGAGAATTTGCGCCACGAGTTTCAGGTTGGCTGGGTTATCTTCGATGTAAAGGACGAGGTGCTGCACTTCAGCAGGCACCGTAGTATGAATGGTCAACGTACCAATCGCGATTGGGTCTGTCCCACCAGCAGCTTCACTACCGTCTAGATCGGGCAAAGATTCCAACGGGAGTTCAATCCAAAAAGTGCTCCCCACGCCAACGACACTTTCCACATCGACCGAACCACCCATTAATTCGATAATGCGGCGCGTAATCGTCAACCCGATACCGGTACCTTCAATTTCACTGTTTTCGGCATCCAGCCGATTGAAGGGCTGGAACAATTCCTCTAAGCGTTCGGCTGGGATGCCTTCGCCCGTATCCACAATCCGTAGCCGAAGCCGATCGGCACCCCACGGCTCCGCAGCGAGTGTCACGCTGCCGCCTTCTCGGTTGTATTTAATCGCGTTAGACAAGAGGTTGAGCAACACTTGCTTAAGCCGCGTGCGGTCGGCACGCACGACAATTCCCGTAAAATCGTTACAAATAATACGGATGGCGCGTTTTTCTGCTAGCGTCGCCGCTAGGCTTAAACACTCTTCGACGACAGGATTAACTTCGACCGGTTCCAGCGATAAATCAATGCGACCCGACTCAACCTTTGCCAGATCCAGTACTTCATTGATCAGGTTCAGCAGGTGATGTCCGGCCTTGAGAATTTCTTGAATATTATCTTTTTGCACCGCAGAGAGTGCATCGTCGTATTCCAGTAGTTGACCAAAGCCGAGGATGGCGTTCATGGGCGTGCGCAGTTCATGGCTCATACTGGAAAGGAATTCCGACTTGGCTTGGTTGGCGCGCTGCGCTTCATCTCTTGTTGTCTTGAGATCGGCGGTACGCCGCTCCACCCGATCCTCTAACTCTTCATTCAATTGTTGGAGTTTTTGCTCCGTTTGTTTACGCTCGCTAATATCGCGCATGACCGTCGAAAAAAACAGGACTTCCCCCTGCGCATTGCGATGGGCCTGCATGATTTGCGACATGGGGATTTCACTGCCATCCAGCCTCAACACTGCGGACTCGCCCTGCCAGATACCTTCGCGCATCACGGCAGGAAAACCCGTTGCGACAATCACATCCATCGCCCATTGCGGATGCATATCAACGATCCGTAGATCATCGAGCGGACGCTGACCGAGTCCGGAAATCGCACGTGCCCCTTGATTCAGATACAGCAACTTTCCATTCAAATCGGCCATACCAACGAAATCCGGCGACGCCTCGACTACGCTAATCATGCGATCCCGCTCTAACTCAGCCTCCAGACGCTGATTATTTGCATTTATCAAGGTCGCGTTGGCTTGCTGCAGGGCTTGAAAGGGGCGCCGGATATTATCGATAAAAATACTTTTATAAATAAATCCATAGGCGATCACTTTGTACACATGCCCAAGCACATTGAAGATATCGGTAACATCGGCATACAACGTGAAGAAAAATTCACTCATCGCCATGATACAGACGGCCGCAAAAAGGCCGACCACATCATACGATTGCGCTGTGCGCATGCGCACCAAGAAGATTAAAGCCGTCATCAAAAACAAGGCGATGAGTACATATTCGCTCACCACTTTGAACTGTGTCAGTCCCTGCCCATCGATGAATGTGCGCGGCAGCCAATCCGGATGCAGCAATCCGAGCCACGCAACCAGCGCCACCAAGATCATAATCGCAACCAAACCCAACCAGCGCAATGCCGCAAAGCGCAATGGCCGCCAAGGGATTACAGCTACAGCCAGCAAACCCAAAGCGGACAAGGTGCGCGCAACTAGCCAAAAATAAATTGATTTTTCCGCGCTGCCCGGCGTCACAAAATCGGGCATTCCCCGGTACGACAATGTATGCAGAAAATCCAGAAGGGCAACACCCAGAAAAATACTGGCCAGCAGGTTCAAATTACCCGGCCGGTCATGTTCATAGCTACCCCAACACACCCCGAACACCAGCATGGCAACCACAATGGCGATGGTTTCCATGAGCGTATGGAGCGGCACGTAGCCAGCGATGCCCTTGAGCGCTGGGTTTGATGGCATCAACCAACTGACGACCATCAAGATGAGTAAGCTCAGTAATAGCCAAAGAACAGGACGTAAAGTCGCGCGATATGTCGCCAGTATGTTCACGGCAGCGTCACCGTGCCATTATGAAAGACCTGTGAATCCCAGCGCACTGGCAACGCAGTGAAATACGTCATTGATCACCGCCCGATTGCAACGGTGCCTGGTTAGCCTCCATTTGCAGAATGTCATCCATCACTTTCTGGAAACGTCTGACATCCAAAGGCTTTGTGAGATAGTCAACAAATCCAGCGACCTTGCCACGCTCGATATCGCGCGGCATCGCATTGGCGGTAACGGCGATGACTGGCACATGCCGCATATCCGGATCAGCTTTGAACTTTGCCAGCACTTGATAACCATCCATGCCTGGCATATTGATATCAAGCAGGATGATATCTGGGTGACGCGTCTTGGCCAGTTCGATCCCCAGTTCCGGCGTATGCGCGGTGAGCAAATGAATATGCTTACGCTGTCCCAGGATTTGCGCCATCAATTTGATATTGGCGGGGTTATCCTCAATATAAAGAACGATGTGCTGTATTGGATTCAGATGCTTGATCGGCGCGGCGCTATTTTCAAACGCTGCCGTGGATGCCGCCTCTTCCGGTGCGTCTTCGGCGCTCATGCTTTCAAGCGGTAACTCGACCCAGAACGTACTCCCGACCCCCACTTCGCTCTCGACTTCCACTGTACCACCCATCAATTCGATCATACGGCGCGTAATAGTCAGTCCGATACCGGTACCCTCAATATCGGTTGCCTCGGCGCCGAGACGGTTGAACGGCTGAAATAATTCCGCCACGCGCGCAGTGGGAATACCCTGGCCAGTATCGACAACCTGAATGCGTAGTCGATCCGGATTCTTGAGCAGTAGCTCGACCTTTACGTGACCACCCTTGCGGTTATATTTGATGGCATTCGAGAGCAAGTTGAGCAATACCTGCCTGAGCCGGGTACGATCAGCCCGTACCGCTGCATCGACCAATCCACTATAGCTGAGTTGGATTTCCTGTTTGCTGGCCATAGATCCAACGAGGCTCAAACATTCTTCAACCAATGGACCGGCTTCAACCGGTTCCAATGACAAATCGATATGCCCGGATTCGACTTTAGCCAAATCCAGCACTTCGTTAATTAGCTCCAACAAATGACGTCCGGCTTTAAGAATCTCCGCGGTGTTATCTTTTTGCTCGGGACTCAAGGTTTCGTCGTACTCCATCAGTTGCCCAAAACCGAGAATGGCATTCATTGGCGTGCGCAACTCGTGGCTCATGCTGGAGAGAAATTCGGATTTGGCTTGATTGGCGCGATCGGCTTCTTCGCGCGCAACGATGAGTGCCTGTTCTGCACGTTTACTGACGGTAATGTCTTCGACAATGGACCAAATGCGCGCTTCGCCCGAGGCATCCTGTACCAGGATGCCATTGAGACGAATCGGTACCAGATTTCCGTTCTTCTGCCGATAAACTTTTTCGTAAGGGCCGTAGCGGCCGGTGCGCTTCAAGTTTTCGATTTGCGTGACTTCTTGATCTGCATACTCGCTTGGTGTCAGTTTCCAGTAATCCAGCGCTTTCAATTCATCGCTCGGGTAAGCACAAATCGCGCGGAACGCTTCGTTGAATTCGATGTAGCGCCCCTGCAAATCCGTCAACGCAATACCCAGCGGTGATAACGCGAACAGCCCTGAGAGCTTGGCTTGACTCTCTTGCAGCGCAAGCTCAGCGAGGCGCTGTTCGGTGACGTCTTGCACTGTGCCGGTCAGCCGCACCATTTTGCCGACGGCATCGAACTCGGCCTGCGCCAGCTCATGCACATGACGCACGCTACCATCGGGACGCACGATGCGATGCACTACCTCGTGACGACCGGTCTGCACCGCCTGTTGTTCGCTGGCTGCAACCTTGGCTCGGTCGTCCGGATGCACTGCGGCCTGAAAAGCCTCAACACTCGGTAAAAAACTACCCGGCTCATATCCAAAGATGCGATAGATTTCATCGGACCATTCAAGACTGCCAGTCTGTAAATCGGCGCTCCAGTTACCGATAGACGCCAACGTTTGCGCCTCCACTAATTGGTGCTCGCGCTCAGCCAACGCGAGCTCGGCCCGTTTGCGATCGTCGATATCCTGTACCACGCCCAGCATTTGTATTGGCTTGCCATCAGCATCGCGCATCACAGCGCCGCGCTCCAATAACCAACGCACGGTTCCATCGGGCCACACCACGCGGTGTTCGATGTTATACGGCACATCGCGTTCGACGCAGGCCGTTACCGCATCGATCACGGCTTGACGATCTTCGGGATGCACCGCGCCGAGAAAATTTTCGTAGGAAGTTTCCAATTCGCCCATGGAATAACCGAACAAAGGCGCGATACGCTCTGTCCAATACAATTCGCCGGTTTGAATATTCCAATCCCAGGTGCCGATATTGGCGAACAACTGACCTCGCCGCAGACGTTCCTTGCTGGCCTCCACCGCTTGCTCTGCCAGCTTAATGTCGGTGACGTCCTGCACCGTACCGCCAAAACCGATCTGCTGCCCCGCCGCATCCTTAAGCGGTCGCATGCGTTGGTGCACGTAGCAAATAGCCCCATCCGGCCGCAGCATGCGATGCACAACATCCGCATAACCATGCAGCTCGGCCTGCTTCCCACACTCAAGGACTTGCGGCAAATCATCAGGATGTACGGCATCAAAAAAAGTATTCGGGCTAGGTTCAAAGATTCCCGGCACATACCCAAAAATACGGTAGACCTCATCGGACCAAATAACTTCGCCCGTGCTCATATTGGCTTGCCAGTTACCTAAGTGCGCCATAGCTTGCGCTTCACTAAGTTGGTGCGCGCTTTCGCGCAGCGCGGCTTCGGCGGCTTTGGCTTGACTGATGTCGGTGCGAATCGAAACATACTGATAGGGCTTGCCTTCACCATCGAGAAAAGGCGTGATGGTCGATGCAACCCAATACAACATACCGCTCTTGCTACGATTGCAAATTTCACCCTTCCAGACCGTACCGCCTGCAATCGTCTCCCACAACTCTTGGTAGAAGATCGGCGGATGCTCACTCGATTTCAAAATCCGATGATTCTGTCCCAACAACTCTTCACGCGTATAACCGCTGATGGCGACTAGTTTATCGTTGACATAAGTGATATTACCCTCAGTATCGGCGATGCTGACGATCGCGTGCTGATCCAATGCCAGATGTTCGCGTTCGCGTTCATAGAGCGTGGTCTCCAAACGTTTTTGCATGGACATATTCTGCCGCGCTCGCCGCGCGCGCGCCGTGACGGCCGCGATCAGATGATCTGCCTGTACCGGCTTGACCAGAAAATCGTCGCCACCCAGATTGAGCGCCAACAGTTGTTGCGTCATGTCGGATTCGGCGGAGAGAAACAAAATGGGGATATGCAAATTCTCATCGCGTTCGCGCAATACCGCCGCGAGTTCAGGGCCGCTGACCTCCGGCATGTACACATCCAACACCACTACGTCGGGGGAAAAATGCTCCAGCACTTCCAACAACTTCAGCGGTTGCGACAACGCATATACATCCATACCGACGCTTCGCAACACGGCAGCATGCGCCTCCAACAACAGCGGATCGTCATCGACCAGCAACACGTGGTAGGCTTTTGGCGGTTGACGGCCGGTTAGGCCATCCAACAAGTCAATGAGTTGACCGGGCCGTACCGGCTTAACCAGATAGCGACTGGCACCAGCACGGAACGCTGCCAGCCGTGCCGGCATATCGTCGCGCACCGACGCAAAAATAACTGGCGGACATTCGGCGTCATTGCCTTTGATCTGCGCCAGAACATTGGCACCGGCTGTCCCCCCCTCGGGAAAAATCATATCCATGATCAGCGCCGCAGGCCGTTCGCCGGGATTGGCACAGTTGGCGCGAAATTCGTCCAGGGTGCCAAATACCCGCACCCGATAGCCATCGGCCAACAAGGATTCACTCAAGTGCGCCGCTTGTTCGGGATCGTCTTCCACCAGATAAATCAGCGGCGAGCGGTCGAGACGTAACTGCGCGGCAGGCGGTTTAAGACTCGGCGCACCACTAGCCAGACGAATCTGTGCCAATTTATCCAAGCGCTCGATACCGGCACCGATTGCTTTCCATACCGTTTCATCAGGCGTTTTGCTCTCATGCAGCAAAGGCGCCAGTTGCGCCTCGACACTACGTGCGGCGTCGGATAGCGAATTCATGCCAAAAGTCCCGGCCGCGCCCGTCAGCCCATGAATCAGCCGATGCAAGAACTCCGCTTCAACGATTTTCCAGGCCGTCAGATCAATGCGCTGGTGTTCGGTGCGAATAGCATCGATTCGGCTGGAAAGTTGCTCAAGGAACTGGCGCTGCAATTCAGCCAGGGCATCGGAAAAGTGAGGAGGCATAAGGTCTGGATAGCGCTAAGAAACAGATTAAAATATCGGCAATTTATCCCGATTCTTTAAATCTGGATACTGCCACGTAGCTAACGAGAAACCCATAAAACCCGCACCTTAACTAGGGCTAATAACGCGCACTGTTAAAACCATAGCGCCTAAAGGACTTGACCGGCAAGCTTTATACCAGCAAGCGTTTGTCATTATGTAGGTTGAGACTCCGTAAGCCTTCTACAAAGCGCACGAATTCCAATCCAAATTGCGCCTCCAAGCGCCGCCCGATGCTGCGCAGATCATCCCATTTCGGCATATTCGGACTACGTTCAAAAGCCAAAACAATGATGTTACCGCGTTGTTCAGCGGGCAAACACAAGTACAAGCCATTGAATGCATTACCAATGGATTCGGCAAATTCTTGGAAACGTGGATCGGAACCCCATAGATTGATCACCAACACGCCCTGCGTCTTAAGCGCGGCACGACAATTGGCATAAAATTCCGGTGTACTGAGTGTGGCTGCTTGCGAAAATTCATCGTACCCATCGACCATGATGACATCGTAACGAGACGTATTCTGTTGCAGGTATTCCGCGCCATCGCCCGTCACAATACGCAACCGATCATCATCCGCCGGCACATAAAAATAGGCGCGCGCAATGCGGATCACTTCCGGATTAATCTCCACCGCAGTGGTGCGCGCCATCGGTAAATTGCGCTGTACCCATTTCACGGTGGAACCGCCACCTAAGCCAACCATCAAAAAATCATGCGCCTGTTGATGAAACAATAAAAACGCCATCATGCTGCGCGTATATGACACCTCCAGGGCAAATGGATCGGCCACGCGCATCGCGCTCTGTACCGTCTCGGTGCCGAAATGCATACGACGCACACCGTCTTTTTCGCTCACTTCGACTTGGTTGTTGGCTGTAACTTTTTTATGTATGCGCCAGCGCGCTAAGAATCCCATGCGCAATTTATATCATTCCTGCTTGCTTAGCGCCAACGCTGCCGCAGCCACACGCATGCTTCAAAACCTAATGACAATTTCCACTTGACTCAGTACTACGGTACAGGGTTTATCCTAGCACCATCTTGGAAATCGCTCGGTATGGCTTTTACGAATTTTTTAAGGAAATGCGATGCAAACTTACGTACCCGACTCGACCCTCACCTGCCCGCACTGCGGTTTTTCTAAAACCGAAACCATGCCGACCGATGCCTGCCAGTGGTTTTATGAGTGCACAAACTGCCACACTGTCTTAAAGCCAAAACCCGGCGATTGTTGCGTGTACTGCTCCTATGGCACAGTCCCTTGCCCACCAATCCAAGCCGCGCGTGAGCAATCTGGATGTTGTTCCGAAAAAAACAATCCGCAATGAAGAAAAACTAACGGTAACGCGCCACGCGCCATGCCGACATGATCTGTTGTACAATAAGCGCCCTTTTTTCGTATTAAGAACAAGATCATGCGCGTTAGTCACTTCTTTCTTTCCACACTCAAGGAAGCTCCTTCTGAAGCTGAATTAATCAGCCACACCCTGATGCTGCGCGCTGGCCTGATTCGCCGCTTAGGTAGTGGACTGTATACCTGGATGCCGATGGGGTTACGCATCCTGCGTAAAGTAGAAGCCATCGTGCGCGAGGAAATGAATAAAACTGGCGCCGTGGAATTACTGATGCCAGCGGTACAGCCTGCCGAATTATGGGATGAAACCGGCCGTTGGGCCTTATTCGGCCCGCAAATGCTGAAAATTAAAGATCGCCATGAACGCGACTTTTGCTTCGGTCCAACGCATGAAGAAGTCATCACCGATATCGCGCGCAAAGAGATTAAAAGCTACCGTCAACTACCCCTGAATTTTTATCAAATTCAAACTAAATTTCGCGATGAAATTCGTCCGCGCTTCGGTGTGATGCGCGCGCGCGAGTTCATGATGAAGGACGCCTATTCTTTCCACGCCAATTTCGAGAGCCTGCAGCAGACCTATGCCGAAATGTATGATGCCTATGCACGTATTTTCGAACGCCTGGGTTTGAAGTTCCGCGCGGTGAGCGCCGACACCGGCGCCATCGGCGGCACGGGTTCACATGAGTTTCACGTGCTGGCGGATTCGGGCGAGGATGCGATTGCTTTCTGCCCGAGTTCCGATTTCGCCGCTAACGTTGAATTAGCAGAGGCTTTGGCTCCCGCCGCACCGCACGAAGCACCAACACAGAGTCTGCAAAAAGTCGCCACCCCAAAACGCCATAGCATTACGGAAGTGACAGACTTCCTTAAGGTGAACGCCAATCAGGTCGTTAAGACGCTTATTGTGGAAGGTGAAGAGGGTTTGGTCGCATTACTGTTACGCGGGGATCACGACTTAAACGAAGTCAAAGCCAGTAAATTGCCGCAACTCGGCGGTACGCTGAAGGGCTTTGCTACTGAAGCGCGTATTCGGGAAGTCGTCGGTTGTTCAGTAGGATCGTTGGGGCCGATTGGCTTAAAAATTCCCGTGATTGCCGACCGCGCAGTCATGGCTATGTCGGATTTCGTGTGCGGCGCAAACGAGGACGGCTTCCACCTAACTAGCGTGAATTTTGGCCGCGATCTACCGCAACCAATCGTCGCCGATATCCGCAACGTGGTTACAGGCGATCCAAGCCCGGATGGAAAAGGTACTTTAGCGCTGTGCCGCGGGATTGAAGTTGGACATATTTTTCAATTGCGTACCAAGTATTCGCAAGCCATGAATGCGGTCTATTTAGATGAGGCGGGTAAGACACAAGTGCTAGAAATGGGCTGTTACGGTATTGGCGTCTCCAGAATCATCGGTGCCGCCATCGAACAAGGACATGATGCACGCGGTATTATTTTTCCCCGCGCCATGGCGCCTTTCAGTTTGGCCATCGTGCCCATCGGCATGAAAAAAAGCGCTACCGTGCGCGAAGCTGTCGAAAAACTTTACACTGCGCTACAAGCCGCAGGGATAGAAGTCCTTTTAGATGATCGAGATGAACGTCCTGGCGTGATGTTTGCTGATATGGAATTGATTGGTATTCCGCACCGCATCGTGATTGGTGAACGCGGTCTAAAAGAAGGCAATATTGAGTATCAAGGCCGCTGCGATGAACAATCTCAGCCGTTAGCATTGCAAAATGCCGTGGAATTCCTAAAATCAAAAATATTGGAATCATGATGATAAAAATTAAGACAATTTTAATTCTTGTTAGCGCACTGCTGCCCAGTCTGACATGGGCCGGTGCACAAGCGTATGAAGAGCTTTCTACCAGCGTGCGTGCGGCTTTGTACAAAGCCGTCTCGGACACCGCTAGCCCTAGAATGGCGTTCCGCGATCCCCAGGAAGGCGAAGCTTGGCTCGATTCGATGTCACAACGTCTGAAACGCGCGTTTCCCGATGATCAACAGCGCCGCAACTTTCTGATTACGGTGCACTATGAGGCCGCACGTGCGGGGCTTGATCCACAAATGGTACTGGGCTTAATTCAAGTGGAAAGCGGTTTTAAAAAATATGCGGTATCCAGCGCCTCGGCGCGCGGCTACATGCAAATCATGCCATTCTGGGTCAAACTCATTGGCACACCGGACAATAACTTATTTCATCAGCGCACTAACCTACGCTATGGCTGCACCATCCTGCGTCACTATTTGGATATGGAAAAAGGCAATCTTTATCGAGCGCTCGGCCGCTACAACGGCAGCTTGGGACAACCGGAATATCCAAATTTAGTCTTGGGCGCTTGGAAAAATCATTGGGCTTGGAATTACGCCCCAAACAAAACCGCCGCTCAGAATTCGCCCAAACAACCGAGTTAGTCCGCACCCTGAGCCGGAGTTGCACATGAATTTCCTGGAAATTATCAGTGCACATGTGCGATGGAAACAACGTCTATCCACTTATATTAAAGACAAGTCGGAACCACTCGACCCGGCTGTCATCTGTCGCGACGATGAATGCCGGCTGGGTAAATGGATATATGGCGAAGGGCAAGCTTACAAACAAGCTGAAAATTTCGAGAAAGTGCGTACTGAGCACGCGCAATTTCATAAACATGCCGCAGCCGTGATCACGTTCGTCAATCGTGGCGACCGCGACTTAGCAACCCAGGTGCTCAACGGCGAGTACGCGCGCGTTTCCAATAATCTAAAACGCAACATTATTGCCCTAGCCCAAGAAGTGGGCGCCCAACTCGACGACGCGCTATAAACATAAAATGCGTTGCGGCGGCGTCGCAGGTATTAAGGTAACTTTAGCAACGCTGGCGTCCCGGCGCGCAACACGGCTTGCGTGGGGAACTGCACTTCGACCGGGTAGCCCACATCGCCTTTATCACTAACCGGCTCTAGTCCCAGCGACTGAATCTTACCGCTAAAGTTTTGCTTATTCACTTCCACGGTCACCGCTGCACCAACTTTCAATTTTTCCACTTGCGCTAAACTGACTTTGGCGCGCGCGATCATTTCCCCGGCACGCGCAACGATCAATAAGGCTTGTGGTTGAAATTGGCTAGCGACAACTTGCCCTGGCTCGACCTGACGCGCCACCACTAGCGCATCAAACGGTGCGCGCAACGTGGCATCGCCGAGCACTTTTTGCGTACGCCGCAGGTGCGCTTGCGCCTCATTCAAATGCGCGGTTGCCCGCGCCTGTCTTGATTGCGCCGATTCCAGCTCGGAAGTAGAAATCGTCGTACGCTTGTACAACTCCTCCACCCGATCAAGATTGCGCTTAGCATCTTGTTGCTCTTCTTTGTTGCGCGCAATCACCGCTTGCGCTTCCGCGACCTGTGCTTGGTAGCCGCTGGCATCCAGCGTGACGAGTACTTGGCCTTTTTTAACCTGCTCGCCGACATTTGCCTTCACCGTTTGCACGATGCCTGAAACGTTGGTAGTCAATTCCACCCGCTGCGACCAATGCAACAGGCCCGATACATCCGCGGCCCAAGCCGGTGCGGTTAACGCAAACATCCCCAGCAAAGCCAAAATCCATTTCATACCACGTCTCCTTATTTTACGTCTGGCTTCGGTAGCGGTTGCCCAAGCAACGCTTCCAATTTCGCCAAAGTCAGCGCCAATTGATACTCAACCGATCGTTGTCGCAACTTGGCTTCGACGGTAAACGCTGAACTTTCACCTAAATTAGTTTTAAGCTCGACTTCATATTGCGCACGTGCACGCTCCAAAGACAAATCACGGAAATCTACCTGCACCTTGGCAGCATTGCGCGCAGACTTCTGCAATTGTTCTGCTTCCATTAATAGCCTGAGGACGCTTTGCGACACATTCCGCTTTAGCCGTTCCGCTTCAGCTTGTAATTTATGAAATTGCGCTTGCTCACGCGCCAATTGCGATGCATTGCGATTACCCTGGTAAAGCGGCCATGACAACACGATGCCCGCGCGCACGGCATCACGCCCCTGTAACTTGCGGTTGGCGTAGTCATTCGCCTCCGCTTCCGCATCCAGACTTGGATTATTCTCTGCGCGCAGCGCTTCCATGCGTTGACGTGAAGCTTCCAGCAACTGTTTGCTGCTTTGGAGTTTCGGGCTTTGTTCGATTAGGGCATTCAGGGCTTCATAGGCGGGCAAAACACGTTCATTGCCGGGTAGCTTTGGATCTTCCAAATCGGAAACCAATTGCCCCGGCTGGTTCATGGCATCGGCCAGCAACGCACGCGTTAAGCGTTGCTGTAGCTGGCTTTCATTGCGCTTAACCAATAAATTTTGGAACCGGGCCTCTAGTTCAATGAGATCCACTTTCGACAATAATTTCTGACTAAATTGATCCCGCCCCCGATCAAAATTCAAAAAAGCGACCGTCATGAATTCGCTATCGGCGACATAGCGCAGATCGGCCATCAACACATCAAAAAAGCGCGCCATGATATCAATGCGGCGTTGATCGCGGACTTCTAATAAACTTCGCGCACGCACTTCGCTTACCGCACGCGCCGCACCGATACTATTTTCACTACGCCCAAAATCCAGCAGATTTTTTCGTGCCGCCAAACGCACACTATTATCGGCACTAAAATTCGCACTAGGCAGTGAAGATCGCGCGCCTTGCAAACGACCTTCCAAAGTCACCGAAAAATCGTTTCTAGCACCGGCAAAAGCTTGATCGGCGAGTGCTAAATCACGTTCAGCTTCGGCGATTTGTAGATCAGGATGCGGGGTATCGGCGGTTTGTAGTGCGCGCTCCAAACTCAGGGGCGCTCCGTCTTGGGCGTGCACGCCAACGGTCATCAGTAATAAAGATGCGGCGCACAAAAACCGTGAGGGAAAAATAACCCCTCGGCGTGTCATTTCACGGCTTGCTTATAAACATTGAACGCCTGCGTTTTGTACGCGCCATCGACGATGTAACGACCTAACAATAAAAACTCATTGACGTCTTTGGCCGCACCCGTAAAACGGTAGGCCACCTTGCCGTCGAGATCGATAAACGCAAATACCGGTGTGGCACGCACACGGTTTTTCTCGGAGAACGCTTTCTCGGTTGTTTCCAGACCTTGGAAATCAACCAGCGCAGTGCCGCCTTTAATATCCACCATGAGGATGGTGAAGTTCTTTTTGAAATAATCCTGGACTTCAGATTGATTCAAAATCGTGCTTTTCATGCGTGCGCACCAAGGACAATCCTCTTGTTCAAACATCAACATCACGCCTTGTTTTCCGGCTTTCTTGGCATTCGCTAATTCAGCTTTAAAATCACCCAGATGTTGATCAAAAAAATACGTGTGCACATCGCGCGTTTCAGCCATGGCCAGACTGCTCGTAAAACACAACAGCCATACGGCAATCATTGGGATTTTAAGTAAATTTCGCATATTCATAATGGACTATTTCTGTGATGGGCGTTTAGCGGTTGCGTGCCATTGTTCAATATAACGTTCCACGGCTTGACGCGTCAATGCACCGACATTTTTTGCTGCCAAATTACCTTGCGGGCTGTAAAGATAGGTCGTCGGCAAACCAGCCAAGCGGCCAAATTGCGAGGCGCTCTTTTGATCGCCTAGGACGATTGGAAACGTCACGAGCAAATCATCCGCAAAGGAAAGAACGTATTGAGGATCTTTATAATCCATGGCAATGCCGATCACCACGAGATCTTTGTGCGTTTCATGGAGTTTTTGCAAGTCGGGCATTTCTTCCAAACACGGTGGACACCAAGTCGCCCAGAAATTCACCAACACCCATTTACCTTTATAGTCCTGCAAGCGATGCGTTTTACCCTTTGCATCTACCACTGTAAAACTTTCCGCCGCCGCCGCTGAAAACCACAACATTGCCACCAAGATCAAACTGATTTTCCGCAACAAGGCCCGCTCCTATAAAATATTGTTTTTGCCCGACGAAAGTAACGCCATGGCTTATCGTATTGAAAAAGACTCACTCGGCGAGTTTAAAGTTCCCCTTGAAGCCTGGTACGGCGTACAGACTGCCCGTGCCGTAGACAATTTTCCCATATCCGGGCGTAAACCCGATACTGATTTTATTCGTGCCCATGTCGCGATCAAACTGGCGGCGGCGCAAGCGAATTGCCAGCCCGATTGGCTGACCGCGGACAAGCGCGACGCCATCGTCACTGCCTGCCAACGGGTATTGCAGGGCGAGCACTTAGACCAGTTTGTGGTCGACCGTTTTCAAGCCGGAGCTGGCACCAGCCACAACATGAATACCAATGAGGTCATCGCCAATTTAGCGAATGTCGCCTTGGGTGGTGAAAAAGGCAAATACGCGCCGATTCACCCCAACGACGACGTCAATATGGGGCAATCGACCAACGACACCATTCCGACTGCCATTCGCCTCGCCTGCTTGGCCAAACTGCCGCGCCTGCTGGCGGCAGTGGATACTATGGCGACTGAATTCGAGCGCATTGGTCATGAGGAGCGTGACACCGTTAAGAGTGGCCGCACCCATTTGCAGGATGCCGTGCCCACGACACTGGGCCGAGAGTTCGCTGCGTATGCCTGGACGTTGCGCCGCGCTGGACAGCAAATCGCCGCTGCCCGACCGCGCTTATGCGAAATCGGGCTAGGGGGATCGGCTGCCGGTACTGGTCTGAATACCGCACCGGATTACCCGCAACGCGTCGCTGCTGAGCTGGCGAAACTAACTGGTGAGGCAATTGTCGCTTCCGACTTGGCCGCACAAATGCAATCCATGCTGGATTTACAGACGTTATCCAGTGCCATCCGCGGCTTGGCCTTGGAGCTGACACGTATTTCCAACGACCTGCGCCTGCTCGCTTCCGGCCCGCGTACCGGTCTCGGTGAAATCACTTTACCGCCCGTGCAACCCGGTTCCAGCATCATGCCCGGCAAGGTCAATCCGGTGATGTTCGAGATGTTGAATCAAGTCTGCTACCAAGTGCTGGGGCAAGATGCGGCAGTAGGCTATATGGTGCAAGCGGGTCAGCTCGAACTCAACGTGATGATGCCAGCACTGGGTTCCGCGCTATTTGACGCTATGGATTGGCTCGGCAACGCCATGAATGCCGCTACCGAAAAAAATCTCAAGGGCTTGATCATCAATCGTGACCGCTGCTACACCTTCATCCACGACAGTGTTGGCCTCGCCACCTTGCTCAACCCCACTATCGGCTATATGAAAGCTGCTGAAATCGCCAAGGAATCTGAGAAGAGCGGCAAGCCAGTGCGCGAAATCGTGGCGGAGCACCAAATCATGAATCGCGAAGAATTCGATGCGTTGGTGTTAAAAGCGGCACGCGACGGCAAAGTATAAAGCACCCAATAAAAAACGCCCCACGCATGGGGCGTTTTCACGGATCGGCTAGGCTTCTATTTTGGTGCCTTGCCGTGTCCAGGCGCGTTGCCTGCATTACCGGACACGGACGTTGTGCCCGCAGCAGACACAATCCCAAGGCTCGGCGCATGTACCGAGTGGCTCGTGACCGTGTGATGGCTTTCGGCACCACCACTGTATTGGGCTCGGCTCTTACCATAGACCACACCTCCACCACCCAAGGCATTCGTGATTCCCCTTCCCGACCCTAAGTAGGGATGCTGAGACACATGGCCGACTGCAGCAGCGGATTTCACATGCTGCCTTGCCTCTTCTGTTTTAACTGAAACCTTGTTCGATGTCGGCGGTAGCGAAGCAATGGTTTTATTCGTAGCCTTCATCCCGCTGATCACGGGCCCCAATTTAAAGCCATTCATCTTTGCAATCTGCCCCCATCCCAACCCAGATGCGCGCTGCGTCAGAATCCCGTCCAAGGTCACGGTCTTGGTTGTAAGGGTGCCATCAGCAGCAACCGATGAAGTGCTCAGCGTGCCGCCAGTTAGGGCAATATTCAGCTGCTCGGGTGTTGGTTGCGTGATGCCGTATTGCGCCAGTTGCGCTTTGGCCAAACTCAATGAAATGTACGTATTGCCATAGCCCATCGGTTTGGTGGGTGGTGTAATCGTCGTATCACTCGTTGTGCCAGTTAACAGAATTGGCGTGGAATGGCGTAGGCCGGATATCAGCGCTTCGGCATTGTCTTGCGAACCGGAAAAATCACTAAAGTCACGCGCAAATTTAGTGGTCGCCGTAGTCGCCGACTGCTTGCTCGTCAGTTGATCCATGGTGCTCGATTGCTTGATCAACGTCGTACTATCATCAGTGGCTAGTACAGGTTCAATCCCGGTCAAACTTAAAGCGAACACGATTACAGTAAAGCTAAATGGCTTAAGCATCGTTAGCTCCTTTACGATTTATAAGTAACGTTCCGTTTGCATAATAATTTCGGTCGCGGTAGCACTATCGCTGAATAAGCCACTGCTTGCTCTCACCCGAATACGTGTCGTGTTCGGGCTAATCGCCTCCAACTCTATGCTGATATCTCGATCAGCCGTTTTAGCCGTGATACTGGTGCCATGCTCAATTTTATCGGTTGAGGCGACTTTAATTTGCATACGCTGCAGTGCTTTAAGGCTCGCTCCTTTCACCCGTGGCATCGGTTCGGTGAACGTACGATAACTAATCCCCGTTAAGGTATGCGATACACCCGTCGACGCACCAATCCCCAACGCCGTTACCGCAATCGTCTCGCAACCCGAGAGCACCGCACAGAAACCCAATGCAATCAATATGTTCTTCATGCTTCATCCTTTTAACTTGTGAGTAACGCTAACACATCCGCCAACGAAGCCTAGTTAACCTTTGGTAAGCAAATACCGTTTAGGCAATCTCTTGGTCAACCCTGAACAGGCTTACAACGTTAAGTACCCTGTTTTGACTTTAGCTGGTAAACGCCTTGCCACTTAATTACAATGTCATTTCGTCTTCCCCCAACCAATCAACCTGAGGAGCTTTAAATGAAAAAACTAGTAATCGCACTGTGCTTAACCTTGGCCACCGGTGCTGCTTTCGCCAAAGACGAAAAAGCCGCAACCCCGCAACAAAACAAGATGGCAGATTGCAATAAAGAAGCCAAAGAAAAAACCCTGAAAGGCGACGAGCGTAAAGCCTTCATGAAGTCCTGCTTGAGCAATAAACCCGCTGCCGCTGCCGCTGCCGAGCCGAAAAAAGAACTCACGCCACAACAACAAAAAATGCAAAACTGCAACAAAGAAGCCAAGGAAAAAACCTTGAAAGGCCCAGAGCGTAAGGCATTCATGAGCACTTGCTTAAAAGGCGAAGCCAAGAAATAAATTGTTTTAGCTGCCCCTCAAAATCCCCGCCAATAGCGGGGATTTTGTTTTCTATACGCTGCAATCGCAAGCGGCCCTTGACTGGGCGCCAGAATCTCAATTGCTCCCGCTGAATCACTTTGCAATAACTGTGCGTTAAGTGCGCGATAGCGCTCCACGACCTCGGGTCGCGGATGGTGAAAACGGTTGCGATAGCCCACCGTAAATATCGCAAGCGCAGGTTGCACCGCCGCCACAAAATCCGGCGTGGAGGATGTACGGCTACCATGATGCGGCACGATCAATACCTCGGCGCGCAAAGCTTGCGCATCACGCCCTAATAATTCACGCTCGCTTTTTGCTTCGATGTCCGCCGCCAACAAAAATGAATGCTGTCCCGCAATCACCCGTAAGACACAACCACGATCATTGCTCTTATGCTTTTCAGCGTACGAATCAAAACGCGGATGTAACACTTCAAACGTAACGCCATCCCACACCCAGTGCTGCCCTACCCCACACTGAATGGGCGGCACACCCTGCTGCGTAATGTGATGTTCCAACGGTAAACTCGATAACAACCAAGCAACCGGTACTCCATCCAATACCGACAATGCGCCTCCGCTGTGATCGTTATCTGCATGCGAGATCACCAAACCATCCAGCGCTTTGATCCCGCTAGCGCGCAGATAAGGCAACACGGTGCGCGCACCCGCATCGACCTCACTCGTATATCGCGCACCGGTGTCGTACACCAACGCATGCTGTCGGGTCCGCACCACCAACGCCAAGCCTTGCCCCACATCCAGCACGGTCAGTTGAACAGTGCCTGTCGGCAACGGCGGCGACACCCACAAAAACATTGGCAACAATAAACAAACGCCCGCCCACCGTGCCGGCAAACCGCGCGGCGCCAACATCCATGCAATTCCCGCCATGGCAATGCCAATCGTCCAAAATGGCGGCGCATGTTGTTGCCAGATCGCATCCGGCGCTTGCGCGAACCATTCCAATAAACGCATCAATTGCGCCATGATTTCATGCGCAATCTGCAGCGGAAAATCCAATGGCAAAAATGCGCCGAGCAAGGCCAAGGGCACCACTAAATAACTGATGACCGGAATGGCGATGGCGTTTGCAACAGGCGAGACCAGCGACACTTGCTGGAACAGTAGTAACATAATCGGCACCAAGCCTAAGGTGACCGCGCCCTGCACACGCAAGGCTTGCACCCAAGGTTTTTCGATTCCAATACGGGCGCTGACAATATAAAAAATGACGCCTACCGCACCAAACGACAACCAGAATCCCGGCGACAGCACGGCCCACGGATCGAACAAAACCACGACCAACAAGGCAAGTGCCAATACGCGCGACGGTGAAGACAAACGATCAAACCACAACGCCATGGCCACGATACCCAGCATGTATAAAGTGCGTTGCGCCGGTACCGCAAAGCCCGTGATCAACGCATAGGCCAAGGCTGCCGCCACCCCAAACAACACCGCAGCCTTACGGGCCGGCAGCCATTGTGTGGCGCGCGCACTGCGACGCCATAAGGCTTGCGACAATATAAATACCAAACTGGAAAACAACGTGACGTGCAGACCGGAAATGCTGATCAAGTGATTTACGCCGGTGCGGATAAACGTACGCCACTGCGTTTGTGGAATCCCATGCTGGTCGCCGATGGCCAGCGCAGTCAATACCTGGCTATATGCGCCGTCCTGCAAGACGCGCTTTAGGCGCAGCGCCACGCTGTCTCGTGCACGCTCAATGAGATAGCTCGGGCGCCACACCATTTGATTCAGCCGAAAATTATCCGGCTCCTTGCGCACATACCCCGTGGCACGAATATTTTGTTCCAACAACCAAGCTTCATAATCAAAACCATTCGGATTGGCCGTGCCATGCGGCCGTTTCAAGCGTAGTATGAATTGCCAGCGTTCGCCCGCACGCAAGCGGCTGGGATTCAAATGCGCTCCTTCACTCTCATAGGCTTCGGCATCGACCGCGCGTGTAAACCAAGTGAGTTGAATATGCTGCGGTACTTTGGCTTGTGGTGTGACGACTTGCTCGACATCAAATTCAAAACGCACGCCGCGCTCGGTAAACTGCGGTAACGCGGCCACGACACCGATGACTTGAATATCGCGCCCTTCCCAGGCCGTAGGCAGTTCATCTGCCAAACGAAGGTCTGCGCGCCAAGCGGCCCAAATCAATCCAGCGCCGAAAGCCAACAACAGCACGACGATTGTGCGTAAACCTCGTCTCTTGCGAACGAATGCGCGCAGCAACACTCCGACGCTTACTACCGTCAACAACAACAGCAATAACATGGACCAATTGGGCAAGCTAGCTTGCTGCTGCAGCCACGCGACGCCAATCACAAAAGCGATTATGAAAAAACGCAAAAACCCTCCGTTTCCAAGCTGTTTTTAAATATTTTTTGTACGCTGAAAAAAAACGTATTCCCATGCTATTCATAGCGTTTGCTTGCGGTGACAGCATGCTCAATGGCGACCCTCGGCTGTCCAAACAGGGGATAAGTCTGTTAACCTGTTTCGCAAGGACACATTCCGCTACGCGCTGAAACCATGCGCCACTTGTCCTTTTTTATCCGACACAACTCCAAGCACTTCACCGGTCTCCAGCACCACAACCGGTTACGCAATTTATCACGGAAATGACGTTTGCATTAGCTTTCCGGGCACCCCAACAAAGCAGGTATGAATTCTGCTTTAGCCCTCTGTAACGGAGCGAATTCAATATGATCGAAATCAATGAACAAGAGTACGGCGCCAATATCGCCTTCGACGAACTGCTCGATGAAAATCGACAGCCACGGCCCGCAGCCCGCGCACTGTTTAACTATTTAAACGCGCTCCCTCCCGGGGAATTGGAATCCCGCCGCGAAGCGGTGGAAGCCGCAATTTTGACCATGGGCATTACCTTCACGGTGTATAGCGAAGGCACCAATATCGACCGCGCCTGGCCCTTCGATATCGTGCCGCGCACCATTGCTAAAAATGAATGGCTACGCATTGAAGAAGGCCTCAAACAACGATTGACAGCACTCAACTTATTCATCAACGATCTGTATAACGAGCAGAAAATCGTAAAGGATGGCGTCTTTCCTCTGGAAGTACTGGCCGGTTCTAAAAACTTCCGTACCCAATGCAAAGGGATAACGCCCCGCTTTGGTGTTTGGGCGCATATTTGCGGCACTGACTTGGTGCGCGACAAAGATGGTGTGGTCTACGTACTGGAAGACAATCTGCGCGTGCCTTCCGGTGTGTCTTACATGCTGGGCAACCGCGAAGTAATGAAGCGACTGTTTCCGGAAATTTTCCAAGCCAGTTTGATTCTGCCGGTCGACGATTATCCGACTCAACTCTACGACACGCTCGCCGCACTGTCGCCGCGCGAGACGAGTTGGCCGGTGATTGCCGTTCTGACCCCAGGCATTTTCAACTCCGCCTACTTCGAACACAGCTACTTAGCGCAGCAAATGGGCGCTTATCTGGTAGAGGGTTCTGATCTCATCGTCGACAAAGATAACTGTGTCTACATGAAAACCGTTACCGGCCTCACACGCGTCGACGTGATTTACCGCCGCATCGATGACGACTTCCTGGATCCGGAAGCCTTCCGTTCCGACTCCGCACTCGGGGTTCCGGGACTCATGCGTGCTTGGCGCGAAGGCAATGTCGGCATTGCCAATGCGCCCGGTTCAGGCGTGGCGGACGATAAAGTCGTCTACACCTACGTGCCACAAATCATTCAGTATTACCTGAACCAGGAACCCATCCTGGCCAACGTGCCCAGTTATCTATGCATGTTTGAAGATCAACGCGAATATGTATTGGCCAATCTGGACAAATTAGTAGTCAAACCGGCCAATGAGTCCGGCGGTTACGGCATGCTGATCGGCCCACGCGCCACACCGGAAGAGCGCGACCAATTCGCGGCTCTCATACGCGAAAACCCACGCAACTACATGGCACAACCCACGCTGGATATTTCCACCGCACCGACCTTGGCTGGCAATCAACTGGTACCACGCCATTTGGACTTGCGCCCTTTCGTCTTGCAATCCGATCGCTTATTCGTCACGACCGGCGGGCTAACTCGGGTAGCGATGAAGGCTGGATCGCTAGTCGTCAATTCTTCCCAAGGTGGCGGCAGCAAAGACACCTGGATTGTGGATACGGAGGAATAAATGCTTTCAAGAGTCGCTGAAAACTTATACTGGATGGCCCGTTATCTCGAACGCGGCGAGAACACTGCACGCCTGATCAACACCACCACCAAACTCTTGCTCGATCTACCGCGTGGCGCATCATTCGGCTGGGACGTATTGCTGAAAGTGGCGGGGCTCGATAGCGAGTTTCACAAAAACTACGACGAAGCGAATGAATCCAACATCATGCGCTTCTTGATCGAAGATCCACGCAATCCAAGTTCGATCATGGCCTGCACCCGTCTTGCGCGCGAAAATACGCGCAGCTTCCGCGAAGTGTTGCCGAACGAGATGTGGGAGCGCATCAACAGTCTCTATCTTTATGTGAAACAAAATGCACCGCGTGCCGTCTCCGGGCGCGGCCAACGTTATCAGGTTTTAAACACCATCATCGAAGGTCGCCAGTCCATCGTCGGACTACTATTTGGCTCCATGAGCCATGACTTGGCCTACCAATTCCTGAAACTCGGCCGCAACCTCGAACGCGCCGACATGACCACGCGCATCTTGGACGTCAACTCTGCGATTCTGACACCAGGTGGCGACGTATTGCCGGAGTCGATTCAAGAGCGTTTGTGGATGAGTGTTTTGACCACGCTCTCCGCATATCAGATGTACCGACGCCATGTCGGCGTCCACATCCAACCGGATAAAGTCGTCTCCTACATGCTGATCAATCAGGACTTCCCGCGAACGGTGTTGCATTGCCTGGGAGAACTCGAAGGATGCCTCGCGGCGCTTCCCCACAATACCACGCCGATGCGCACGGTACGGCGCGCTTGGCGCCGCACTGCCGGCATGAAAGTCGCCGGCCTGACACCTGTGGTGCTGCACGAATATTTGGATCAAATCCAAACCGATCTAGCGGCAATCCATGACCGGGTCGCTGAGCAGTATTTTTATCTGCATCACCATAACGACGCACAAACACAAACGGCTACTAATCAATAACCGGAGCCATGCAATGTCTAAATCCTTGATGTTCCCGCGTTTCGGTGACAAACATAACTCAGCCTTCTTCGAAGACTACTTGCATCAACTCCTGGAAGAGCGCGACCAAGTCGGCTTGACCGACATGATCTATCAAATCGATGCTTTGATGATTACTGTCGAACCCGGTAATTCAGTAGCCTATGTCGGCGAGATTTGCCTGATGACGCCTTACGAATATTTGGTGACGCTGGAATCACAAGATCATTTCACGCATGTCTTGCGCATCGACATGCATGCACCGGACATGTTGCTGCGCGAGGTCAAAGACCCCAACACGCGCGGCATCTTCCGCAGTTTAAATGAGGTTTATCCGATTGGCGCCCATAAACCCAACTCACGCTACATGGGCGAAGTACTACGCGTCAGCAATCTGCATGAAGTGGTTGAAATTCAAAAGTCGCGCGACATCCGTTTCTTCAATCAAGATCAAATTCGCAAGCTGGAATTGCCCGGCAACATGGCCGTGGTAAAACCTTCACCCTATACCCATAACATTGTCAGCTACTGGGAACGACCCGATACAGAGGTACGCGTCTACGCACTTGGATGGAGCAGCATTCGTGACGACATTAATGCCGCCTATCTGCAAGCGAAAGAGACTCAGGAAAAATTCGGATTCAATAATTTGCTGTTGCCCATCGATCATCTCGCCACGCGCATTTACAGCCAAAATCGTGAAGCTGCGATTTTGGAATACCTGACCCTCACCAGTTATTACTATTGGGGTTCTTACGACATCGCAAGCCAAAACTCCTCCACCAATGTCACCAAGAGCGTGCACTTCCCGAATGAATTGCAAAGCCCGGCCAAAGTATTCACTGCGGCGAATCATCCTTACTTCGTCAACCACTTGCTCAGGTTACCATCGCCCACTGAGCAGTTCGTGCGCAACTACGGCCCGCGCCTGCATCACCTGGCGGTCGCTGTGGCCGATGGCGACACGGCCGATAAAGCCAACATTGATTTCGTGGTGGACACGCTGCGCGAGTGCGGCAAGGATTTTCTACTGGACGTCATCGGCTCGCGCGAAGAAGGACTCAAGCAGATTTTCTCCAGCGCCTCAGAATATTCATCCTTGATCGTGGAATATGTCCAGCGCTTCGGCGATTTCCAGGGCTTCTTCACCAAAGAAAACGTAGCCGAACTCACGCAAGCGGCGGGTGTTGAGGAAAAGCTCATCGAAATGGAAGCTGAAGCGCAGCACGAATAATTCACGACCTACCTACGAACTGCCTATTTGGTGTACAATACGCATATTAAATACAGCAACAATCCCAGTGCGCCCAGCTTAATAGGGCTCCACTAAAATATCGTGTTCCTATCATCGAACCGTCACAAAACGTTCAATTTTGATCATCAAAACCCGTTTACTTTGCGGGTATGCCTTGTACTAAAGTCAGTTGGCCTGGACTAATCCAGGCGTCATTTTGTAACTTAGACATGGCCAGCATCCGAGCGTTTGGATTGCGTTAGAGAATCCCATATTGCCTTGCAAGGCTAACGGTGTATTTTCATTTTTATCAATCAATAAGGAGGGGATTATTCCATGAAAGAAATTCTAAATTTCCTTAAAAATAACGGCGAACAACTGGACACAGATATCGCCGGCGCTACTGGCATTTCCGTGGCCAACGTGCGACTCCACTTATCAAAACTCGCCGCCCAAGGTGAGATCATGTCTTGCCATTCGATTCGATTCGAAAAAGGTAAAAAGATCGAAGGCATCAGTTGTCGCTTAGTGGGCTATATCCCTCCTGCGGCTCCCGGCAGAAAACCAAAAACTGTCGTCAAGCATTAACATACCTGCCGAGGGCTAGCGCAAGAAACGGCTAACCCTCGGCTAGAAATCTTCTCTGATGCGTATCTGCTTCCAGATAAACGCAATCATCCCGTCCTTATCATGCGGCTTTGTGTCTGATTCTTACGTCGTAATTGCTATTGCATCCAATTCTCATGCCTGCTTAACTGGATGCTCTGCTGATAAAACAGCAAAAGGGAGCGGAAGTGCAACGCTACAAAATTCTTCATCGCACTTACTATAATTTCTCCACACCGGTTACGCTCCAACCGCATGCCTTGCGTCTACGGCCGAGAGAAGGTCATGAGTTGCACATCGAATCTGCAACGCTGGAAATTACGCCACCAGCCACGCTCCGCTGGCATCGCGACGCAGAAGACAACTCTGTAGCCATTGCTACTTTCAGCGCCCCCGCTAGCCAGTTAGTGATTGAAAGTGAAATCATCATTCAGCAATTCAATCAGGCTCCACTCGATTTTTTAGTTGCGGATTATGCAACCGACTACCCGTTTGCCTACACCGTAGAAGATCGCGTCATCCTTTCACCTTATTTACACGCCACCGAACATCTCGACAGCACTGCGCTAGCTGAATGGGTTGCCACGATATGGCAAAACGGCACGGCTATTCAGACCTATACGTTGTTGCAGCGTTTGAGCAGCCATATCCAACAAACCTTACTGTATCAAGTACGCGAAGAACCCGGCGTACAAAGCGCCGTAGACACACTAACGCGCGGCAGCGGCTCTTGTCGCGACTTCGCAAATCTTTTCATGGCGGCAGCACGACAGTTAGGCCTCGCGGCACGTTTTGTCAGTGGTTATCTTCATGCGGAACCCTCATCAGCCAATTACGGCGCAACCCATGCCTGGGCCGAAGTCTTTTTACCCGGTGCTGGCTGGAAAGGGTTTGACCCAACCATCGGCGCCATCGTCGGCACCGATCATTTTGCCGTGGCCGTGGCTAAATTACCTGAATCCGTGCCACCAATAGCTGGTTCATTTATAGGACCAGCAGGCGCCAGTCTTGATGTGGGTGTTTGGGTAACCGCATTGGCGTAAATCTTTTCGCCATTAGCGGCCGAAGCAATGAAACCCTACGACTTGCTTGGATAACTACGACGTGGACTACCCACATACAACTGCCGCGGGCGATCAATGCCGTGATTCTCGCCTTGCAACTCCAGCCAGTGGCTCACCCACCCCGTCGTTCGCGCCAACGCAAATACGGCTGTGAACATATTCGTGGGGAAACCCATCGCGCGCAGCAGAATACCCGAATAGAAATCCACGTTAGGATAAAGTTTACGCTCGACGAAGTATTCGTCTTGCAACGCGATTTCTTCCAAGCGCATGGCGATTTCGAGTAGCGGGTCATCGATTCCAAGATGCTCCAGCACCTTCTTGGCCTGAACTTGAATCACGCGCGAGCGTGGATCGAAATTTTTATAGATACGATGGCCGAAGCCCATCAAGCGAAAGCTATCGCTCTTGTCCTTGGCGCGCGCCAGTGCTTTGGGGATATTTTCGACAGAACCGATTTCATGCAACATTTTCAGTACGGCTTCGTTGGCGCCGCCATGTGCCGGTCCCCACAAACTAGCAATGCCCGCCGCCACACAAGCAAACGGGTTGGCACCCGACGAAGCCGCCAAACGCACTGTCGAGGTTGAAGCATTCTGTTCGTGGTCGGCATGCAAGATCAAGATCACATCGAAAGCCCGCGCCAATACGGGATCGACCACATATTCTCGGTATGGCAAACCAAACATCATCTGTAGGAAATTTGAAGCGTAATCGAGCTGACTATTCGGATAGCGCTGTGGTCGGCCAATCGAATAGGTATAACTCGCCGCCGCCAGCATCGGCATCTTAGCGATTAAACGAATCGCTGCACGCTGCCGATCTTCCGGATTCTGCGTGTCCATCGAATCATGATAAAACGCCGACAAAGCACCCACCACACCCACCATCACCGCCATCGGATGCGCGTCGCGCCGAAACCCACGGTAGAACGACATCACCTGATCGTGCAGCAGACTGTAGTACAGCAAATCCTTTTTAAAGCCACTCAGTTGATCGTTGACGGGCAACTCCCCATGCATCAACAAGTAGACTACTTCCGTAAAAGAAGCATGCTCCGCAAGCTCTTCGATCGGGTAACCTCGATACAACAACACGCCATTATCGCCATCGACAAATGTAATCGCACTTTTGCACGAAGCGGTTGAGCGAAAGCCAGGATCAAAAGCAAGGATGCCATGGTTCGTGAACAGCGTTTGGATATCCACGGCTGCAGGGCCTATTGTCCCTTCGACCAACGGCAGACTGCCTTGCGTTGTTTCGTTGCTGAAGGTTGGCGTCACAAATTTGCTGGGCATTATTGTTATCCTCTAAAACATGGGTTAGCCATTAAACACCTGAAGATGCTAGCACCTCATAGGCATTTCGTAACCAGGTCTTTACACGCTGGCGCTCCAGCAAACCCAGCCCATCCACACCTGCCTCACGATTATTAACAGCGGCCCAAAAACTGGTGTTTTGCTGATCGATTTTGCGCATACTTGCATCGTGCAAGCGTGGAAACTCGATGATTGTAGCGCCGATTTCCTTAGCCCGCTGATATTCGGCAGAGCACTTGAAAATCTTGAAATCACTACCGCGCCCATAGTTCAACACGATCACATAATTAGAAGCGGTGCCAAAAGTATCGAACAAACGCCCAAGCAAATCGACTGCATCCTTGCCATCATCCATCACGTGCCAGAAATTGATCCCGATATTCAGCTCTTTAAACGCTTCGAAAACGCCGGAATCGTTGATCCAACGTGACACCGGCGCAAAAGTCTGTGCCGCAAGATCGACGATAATATTTTGCTGGGGATCTTGTTCGATGGCAGCAGCAATCGTATCCAAACTTTCATCACTATCAACTACTGTTGGGTGTGCATAGTCGGCATAAAAACGTGTAAACGAGCGATGCGAGCGATCCGTATCGAAACCGGTAAACGGCTTTTCTCTATCGATAAAATATTGCGCCAACACACGCGAAACCACCGACTTACCGACCCCACCTTTTTCACCACCGACAAAATGAATTGAAGCCATGCGAACTCCTTCCCTGCGCTTTTCCCGCCACAGTTTTTTAGGTTTGATGTCTCTATGCTCAACGAGCCTCACGCTCGTCAGCTAAAGCTCTAGCAAGACACATGCCCAAGATAATTTTTCAAGAGGATACAAAATCGACACATTGCATGCGTATGACGCATGACAAGAGAACATCAGAATCAACACCATCATCCAAGATCGCGCATGCAAATTCGATCTGCACCATTTAAGGACGTAGCTATAAACCATGTGGACCCGTTGAATCCGCAGATGAGAAAAGACAACCGAGTAAAGTTTTTTACCGCCCACCCCGCCGTAAATCCAAGGTATACGGAAATTCCCCAGGCAGCTCCTCTACGGGTGGCGCCATCGGTCCCGGTGGCGTGCCGCCGACATAGAAGCGTGCCATGGGTGCGATCCACGGCGGTGGTGTGAAAGTGCCAGGCGTATGACCGAAATTATCGAACCGCGCCTCGCGTCGCGATTCGGCTTCGTAGCTGTTCACCGGCAGGTGTTCGGAATTGCGTCCGCCTGGATGCATCACATGATACGAGCAGCCACCGATGGATTTGCCATTCCAGGTATCGATCAAATCGAATAGTAACGGCGCATGCACGCCGATGGTTGGGTGCAGTGCTGAGGGCGGTTGCCAAGCACGGAAGCGTACACCGCCAACGGCTTCGCCATGCGTCCCAGTATTGCGCAGCGGTACGCGACGGCCATTGCACGCCAACACATAGCGATCGCCACTCAGTCCGGTGGCTTTGAGTTGCAAACGTTCCACGGAAGAATCCACATAGCGCGCCGTGCCCATGCTGGTGACCTCTTCGCCCAGCACCATCCACGGCTCGATGGCCGCGCGCAATTCGATTTCGATATCACCCAACTGCAAAGTGCCATAACGCGGAAAACGAAACTCCAGGAAAGGCCCGAACCAGTCCAATTGCAACGGGAAGCCCGCATCGTTCAAATCCTGAATCACATCCCCCATGTCGCGCCACAGATAATGCGGCAGCATGAATTTATCGTGCAGCGAAGTACCCCAGCGCACCAGCGGTTGGGTGTAGGGCTTGGCCCAGAAGCGGGCAATCAAGGCGCGCAGCAACAGCATCTGCGCCAAGCTCATGCGGGCATGCGGTGGCATTTCAAAGGCGCGAAATTCCAGTAAGCCCTGGCGTCCTGCTGGGCCATCGGGCGAATACAATTTGTCGATGCAAAATTCGGAGCGATGCGTGTTGCCAGTAATATCGGTCAGCAGATTGCGGAAGAGTCGATCCACTAACCAAGGTTGCGGCACTTCTCCCGGCGGCACTTGTTGGAAGGCAATCTCCAACTCATACAGGCGCTCGGCGCGGCCTTCATCCACCCGTGGGGATTGCGAGGTGGGGCCGACAAACATGCCGCTGAATAAATACGAGAGCGCCGGATGATGCTGCCAATACGTAATCAAACTGCGCAATAAATCTGGCCGGCGCAAGAAGGGGCTATCGGCTGGCGTCGCCGCACCAAACGTGACGTGGTTGCCGCCGCCGGTACCGGTATGCCGTCCATCCAACATGAATTTTTCGGTACCTAAACGCGTCTGACGCGCTTCTTCGTACAGCGTCGTGGTGTCGCTGACCAATTGATCCCAGTTCGTTGCGGGATGAATATTGACCTCGATCACGCCGGGATCGGGTGTCACCAACAACGACTGCATACGGCTATCGCGCGGTGGTGCATAGCCTTCGACGACAACCGGCATGCCAAGCTTAGTTGCGGTCGCCTCAACGGCAGCAATTAAATCCAGCGCATGTTCCAAGCGATACAACGGCGGCAGAAACGCATGCAGACAACCATTGCGCGCTTCGATGCTGACTGCGGTGTGCGGCACATCGACCAGCACACGTTCGGAGTCGGCGTGCGGCTGTTGTTGTATTTCGGGATGCGGAACTTGCTCAGGTTCAAACTTGCCATAACGCGCGGCAACTTCGCCATGAAAATCCGCGAGCGCCGTTTGCGGTGCGAAGGGGTCGGCCTCTATTTCCCGCTCTCGCGTATCTTCCGCTTGCCATGGCAACGAGGTCAGCGGTAAACGTAATCCAATCGGCGAAGTGCCCGGCACCAAATAGAGCCGCTCACGGCGAAACTCCCAAGGCGCACTATGCCAAGCTTGCTTACCCCAATCCCAACTAACCGGCAACACAAAGCCCACGGGCTCATCCAAACCACGCGAGAGTTTTTCGGCGAGCTCGCGCCGTTCACGATCGTCCTTCAGGTCGGCATTCGCCGGATCCAAATTAGCAGGTAGATCAGCTTCTTTCGCCATGTAATGCAAAGCGTCTTCAAATACCGGTAACACATAACGCGCACCCAAACCAAGATGCTGGGCCATGGCTTCGGCAAAACGTCGTGCGGAATTTGCACCATAGCCATAGTCACGCGCGCTTTCCGCCAACAAAGCCGGATTGCGCCACACCGGTACACCATCTTTGCGCCAGAAAATACCCAGCGCCCAGCGCGGCAATGGCTCGCCGGGATACCACTTGCCTTGTGCCATGTGCAGCAGGCCACCCGGTGCAAAGCGCGCTTGCAGTCGTCGCACTAGCTTTTCCGACAGCGCACGTTTTTGCGGGCCAAGTGCTGCGGTGTTCCATTCATCCGCGTCCATGTCGTCGATGGATACAAAAGTTGGTTCACCACCTTGCGTCAGGCGCACGTCACCGGCTTCCAGCCGCTCGTCGACCAACTGGCCCAGCGCCATGATGTGCGCCCATTGATCATCGCTGTAGGGTTTGGTCACGCGCGGGTCTTCGCGGAAACGCGTGACCTCGTTCACATAACTGAACTCAACTTCGCTCTCATCGCTCATACCCGAGATCGCCGCCGCCGTGGTCGGATGCGGCGTACACGCCAGCGGAATATGGCCTTCGCCCGCGAATAAGCCGGAGGTCGGATCAAGACCAATCCAGCCTGCACCCGGCACATAAACTTCGGTCCACGCATGCAAATCGGTGAAATCTTTTGCGGTGCCAGCCGGGCCATCCAAGGGCTTTTCATCCGGCGTGAGCTGCACCAGATAGCCGGAAACAAAGCGCGCGGCGAGTCCTAAATGGCGCAGCAGTTGCACCAGCAACCACGCGCTATCGCGACAAGAGCCGAGACATTTCTCCAAGGTCTCTTCAGCCGTTTGCACGCCCGGGTCGAGACGAATGCTATAAGCAATTTTGTTCTGTAGCTGCTGATTCAACGCCACCAAAAAATCGACAATCGTCTTTTCACTACGGTCGACTTGCGCAACCAGCGCCGTTAGCAACGGCCCCCGCTCTTCGATCTCCAAATAGGGAATCAGATCGCGCTTGAGTTCCGGCAAATATTCGAAGGGATAATGTTCGGCATATTCTTCGACGAAAAAATCGAAGGGGTCGATCACCGTCATGTCGGCGATCACTTCCACATCGACCATCAACTCGCGCGTTTTCTCCGGAAATACCAAGCGCGCGAGATAGTTGCCAAAGGGGTCTTGCTGCCAGTTGATGAAATGTTTCTCAGGCCGAACCTTCAACGAATAGGAAACGATGGGCGTACGGCTATGCGGCGCCGGACGCAAGCGAATCACGTGTGGGCTAAGACTGACTAAGCGGTCAAAACGATAGGTTGTGGTATGCCGAATGGCAACATGGATACTCATACTGTTGCCTTTTCGAAAACAGGGTTGGACTTAAGATGAGTTAGGCGTAAAAGGAAAAACTTGTCCTTGAGGGCGATTTGGAACTTGTTCTTTCTCCCAAGAAAATCGTGGCAAACCCACGAGTGCTTGCAATAAGCCTTCGTTCCATTGCTCAGAGAACTCACGCGAAAATGGGTCATCCTCAGGCAAGCATAAACGCCGACCTTCACTGAGGCTATTACGTTCGTAGATAAACAGTTCAACTGGCGGCCCCACGGTAACATTGCTGCGTACGGTGGAATTCATGGAAACCAGCGCACAACGTGCGGCACGCTCCAAGGTCACGTCGCGCTTGATGACGCGGTCGAGAATCGGCTTGCCGTATTTGGTCTCGCCAATTTGCAAATACGGATGCTCGTCCGATTCGTGGATAAAATTGCCCTGCGGATAAATCATAAACATCTCGGGATGGGCCTGACCGATTTGCCCGCCGAAAATAAATGACGCTTCGAAATTGGCGCTGGTGTTGTCGCGGCTCGCATGTAGCCGTTGCAGATCGGTGCTGATCATACCCACGTAGTCTGCTGCCTCGTGCATGGATGTCACACTGAGCAAATTGGGTACCAAGCCCTGATCCACATCGCGATTCATTTTGTTGACCACGGCCTGCGTGGTCGCCAGATTGCCTGCGGACACGAGCACAAAGACGCGATTGCCAGGCCAAACGAAATTGTGCATTTTGGAATAGGTGCTGACATTGTCCACGCCCGCATTGGTGCGCGAGTCGGAACAGAACACCAAGCCCTTGTCCAAATGAATCGCTAGGCAATAAGTCATACGGTTCTCTAATTCTCAGCATTTATTGGGTTTCCATAGATTCTAACGGTTGTCTGGCCTAAACGGAACCCACTTCTTTCTTAATAAACCTCACCCCGCTTGAAAGCGTCATTAAGCGTGCAATAACGTAGGTAATTTTTTGGCCGGGACTGGGGGTACATCCAGGTAATAATGGGCAATTGGACGCAATTGATTATCGAATTCATAGACCAACGGGACGCCAGTCGGAATATTAAGTTGCATCACAACCTCATCCGACAAACCCTCTAAATGCTTCACCAAAGCCCGCAAGCTATTGCCATGAGCGGTAATCAACACCCGGTTACCACGCTGCATTTCCGGCAATATCAGTCCATCCCAGCTTTCTTGTACTCGAAATAACGTGTCTTGCAGAGATTCCGTCGTCGGTAATCGATCCGGCGATAGCTTACGGTAACGCGCATCGAAGCGCGGATGACGAGGGTCAGTGAGGTTTAGCGCCGGGGGCCTTACCGCAAAACCGCGCCGCCACAAATGCACTTGCTCTTCGCCATAAAATTCGGCGATCTCGGTTTTATTCAACCCTTGCAGTGACCCATAGTGACGTTCGTTCAGGCGCCAATCTTTGATGACCTGAATCCACAGCAAATCCATGCTTTCCTGTACCGCCCATAACGTTCGAATGGCACGCTGTAAGACTGAGGAGAAAGCCACATCAAAGGTATAGCCAGCATCCCGCAGCGCCTTCCCCGCATCGTGAGCTTCGCGTGCCCCGGATTCGGATAGCCCGACATCGGTCCAACCGGTGAATCGATTTTCGCGGTTCCAAAGGCTTTCTCCGTGGCGTAGCAATACGAGCTTTAGCATTTTTGGTGTCCCTTCACGCAATATCAAAAAGAGCGATCTTACGAAAGCATGATGCAAGGATTAGGCCAACCTTAAATCATCAAAAACAAGGGAATTTTTCCAAAAAATGCATCACTAAGATTCATCGTAGAATATTCATGCATCAGATTGGTGCAATCACCATAGACCGATGACGCAGATTAATATTAAATAAGCTATGCCCAAGAAACTCATTCGCAAATATATTCCGAGCGCAGAATCACTGCTTAAAAACCCCTGGCTGCTGCGACTCAAGCCTTGGCTCGGACATCACAATCTTTGGCACTTGCATCGGCGATCCGTAGCGGGGGGCGTAGCCGTAGGAATGTTTACAGGCCTCATCCCAGGGCCATTTCAAATGCTCAGCGCAGCGATTATTTCCATGCTCCTACGCGTGAACTTACCAGTCGCAGTCTTTACCACGTTCTACACCAATCCCTTCACCATCGTGCCCATCTACATCTTGGCCTACAAAATGGGGAACTTTGTTACTGGACACCGCGGTGAAGCTTTACCACATTTGGCATTCGACTGGCACGGCAACTGGTTCGATGCGTTACCGGCGTTTTTGGATTGGGTTGCTGCCTTAGGCATGCCCTTGGCACTAGGATTGATACTACTGGGATGTATTTTGACCCCGGCCAGTTATTTTTTAGTACGGGGTTTGTGGCGGTTGCATGTAATGCTGGCATGGCGTAAACGGCACCTTAGGCGATTAACTTAATAGCAAATAATTAACCGCCAAGACGCCAAGATAAGGTCAAAAGATTTGTTTTTCCTTGGCGCTCTTGGCGTCTTGGCGGTTGGGATTCTTTTGCGTTTGATTAACGCATTAAACCATCGACCAATTGCAGCACGCGCTGGGTCTTAGCCGCCAAGGCTTGATCATGCGTCACGATGATAAAGCTGGTGCCGAGCGTGGCATTCAATTCCAACATCAAATCGAATACCGCCTCAGCCGTGTGGCGATCCAAATTGCCCGTAGGTTCGTCCGCTAGCACACAAGCGGGGCGCGTCACCAAAGCCCGCGCCACTGCCGCGCGCTGACGTTCACCACCGGACAACTCTCCCGGCTTATGTGCCAAGCGATGACTGAGGCCCACCTGCTTCAGCATATCACGCGCCCGCTCATAAGCTTCAGCATCGGGGATGCGCCGAATCAATAGCGGCATAGCGACATTTTCCAGCGCCGTGAATTCAGCCAGCAAATGATGAAATTGATAAATGAAGCCAAGCGATTGATTGCGCAATTGGCCGCGCGCTTCTTCCGACAAGCGCTGCATGTCCTGGCCGAGAATCTGTACCGAGCCTGCCGTAGCGGAATCCAAGCCACCCAGCAAATGCAATAAAGTACTTTTGCCGGAGCCGGATGCGCCGACGATAGCGATGCGCTCGCCCTGCGCCACTTCCAAATCGATGCCGAGCAATACCGGCACTTCGAGTTCACCTTGGCTAAAAGTTTTCTTCAAGCCCTGGCATGCAATGACTGGCCCATCCCCTGGCGCCTGATGCCCGACGCCCGACGCCTGCTTTTCACTCATAACGCAAAGCCTCCGCCGGATTGATTTTCGAGGCACGCCACGAAGGGTATAAAGTGGCGACTAAAGACAGCAAGAACGACACGGTCGCAATCGCGATCACATCGGGTGTCTGCACCTCGGATGGCAGCTCGCTGATGTAATACACATCCTTGGACAAGAAATGCAGGCCGAACACGCGCTCGATGAACGGCACCACGACATCGATATTCGACGCCAACGCCACCCCACCCAATACACCAATGAGCGTGCCAAAAACACCGATCACCGTACCCTGCACGATAAATATTTTCATGATACTGCTGGGCGACGCACCCAAGGTGCGCAAAATCGCGATATCTGCTTGCTTATCCGTCACCACCATCACCAGTGTCGAAACGATATTGAACGCTGCCACCGCCACGATGAAAAACATGATGACGAACATCACGGTTTTTTCCATTTTCACCGCACGGAAGAAATTCGCGTTCTGCGTGGTCCAATCACGTACGTAGTAATCACCCGGCAATGTAGTGGTCAATTCCTGCGCTACGCGCGGTGCCAAGTAAATATCGTTCAGCTTCAAACGCACGCCGGACACTTTGTCGGCCATGCGATAGAGTTTGGCTGCATCGTCGATATCCACCAGCGCCAAGCCGGAGTCATACACACTCATACCGACTTCAAAAATACCCACCACGGTAAACTGTTTCAAGCGCGGCAAAATGCCCGCCGGCGTCACCTGACCCTGTGGCGCAATCACCGTGACTTTGCTACCCATGCGCGCACCCAAAGAACGCGCCAAATCGATACCCAACACAATCCCGAATTCACCCGGCTTTAAATCCGCCAAGCGCCCGGCTTTCATGTTTTTATCCAAGTCCACAACTTGGCTTTCTTGCGACGGGACAATGCCACGTATCAACGCGCCCTGTACGCCCTGATCGAATGACAGCATGCCTTGTGCATTGATATAAGGTGCCGTAGCGACGACGAGCGGATTCTGTTTGGCGCTAGCGGCGACCTTGGGCCAATCCGACAAAGTGCCGTCGAACTGACTGATCTCCACGTGCGAAGCTACGCCGAGAATGCGCGTGCGCAATTCTTTCTGGAAACCATTCATCACCGACAACACCACAATCAACACCACGATACCCAGCGCGATGCCGATCATCGAAGTCAGCGAAATAAAAGAAATGAAGTGATTACGGCGTTTAGCGCGGGTATAGCGCAGGCCGATCAGGAGTTCGTAGGGGCGCACACAGAGACCTAATGTCTAGAAGACCGACAGTGTGCCATAAATAGCAGGGAAATCGCTATGGCTTATCGACTAACGCTATCGAGCGCTCTCAATGTGCTCGATAGACGATTTTGCTGGCGGCTTAGGTACCCCGCGTAAAACGAACCAACTCGGTGGAGCTATCGTATGGCGTTGAAGATCCTGCAGCTTCGCCCTGGCACTGCGTTTTTACTGGGACTGGAATTTCAGGCGAAACCCAAAAAGTGCAATCGTTGCGCTTTAGTGGACTACCTGCCACATGTACTTCATGCGTTTCAATTTTGAATGTTTCAAAAGTCCCCCCGATCACTGTGACTTTTTCACGGCCTACAATTTTTTTGTAACTGGTGGTTGGCGGCAAAAATTTTGATATCGGCTTGAATAGCTCGATTTGATATGACTCCTTCCAATACGAACCGACCTGCAATAGCCCTGAAACCGTAAGATACCGTGGTGGACTTACCCGAAAAGCATCTTTCATACCGACAAAACCTCCTTGCGTGTTGTACAGCTTGACACTCCGACTAGGTGCAGGGGAATTAGGGGCTTTGACTAACAATTCGATGGCAACTTCATTACCATCGACGCTAATGACCTTTTCTGAAGATTCAATAAAACCCGTTATCGCTGAGCCCGTTTGACGGGTTACATAAGCGTCGCCGAGCTGGTATGTAGTACGCGTATAGGCCTGAGCTTTACCATCTGGCGCGCCCGCTTGCACAATAAGCTTCGGCTTCGTGATCTCATTCAGTTTCCCCTGTGCTGCACCCGTAATCGTGCCATTCGGATATTTTTGGATGAAGGCGTAAAAATCATCGGCATTGCGGCTGTCCTTGATGCGATCCCATTCCTGCTTTTCTACATTGAACTCGGCCTGTAACTGCTGCGCCGTGGGTTTGGCATACGCGATGATCTTGCCGTCGTTGAATTGGAAATCGTCTTCCAGGCTGGTCGATTCCCAGGGGATCTGTCGTCCATCCGAAGCCTTACGTA
>JAHECG010000037.1:0-23582 GCA_024641855.1 Betaproteobacteria bacterium
CAGGCCATTCTCATGAATATCACCGACAATCAGGCTGATTTTGTGGCAAAAGCCGCAGAAACCATGCGTGCCGCCGGGCTCAGAGTCGAGACGGACTTGAGAAATGAGAAAATAACCTATAAAATACGAGAACATAGTTTGCAAAAGCTGCCCTACCAGGTCATCGTAGGTGACAAAGAGGTGCAGGCAAACAAGGTGGCTGTGCGGTCCCGTCAGGGCGAAGATCTGGGCCAGATGTCTTTGGACGAATTGATCGATAAGCTGAAACAGGAGCGCGACGCAAAGGCGTAGCAGCTGAATTTCGCAAGGAGCCAGACAGCAGAAGCTTCGGTTTCTACTGTCTGGCTCCTTGTTTTAACTTTGGAGGTATTGCTATCAGTCAGGAAAAAGATGCGCGTTTGAACGATGAGATCACCGCGCAAGAAGTGCGTCTCATAGGCGTCGAGGGAGAACAAATCGGCGTGGTTTCCTTGGAAGCGGCGAAAGCCTTGGCCGAGGAGAATGAGATCGATCTAGTAGAGATTGCGCCGACAGCTAAACCACCGGTTTGCCGTTTGATGGACTACGGTAAGTTTCGATATCGGGAAAGCAAAAAGCGGCATGAAGCCAAGCTGAAGCAAAAGCAGATCCAAGTTAAAGAAGTGAAGTTTCGTCCGGGAACGGACGAGGGAGATTATCAGGTAAAACTACGCAACCTGATACGTTTCCTGGAAGAGGGTGATAAGACCAAAATCACACTGCGCTTCCGCGGTCGGGAGATGACGCATCAAGAGCTTGGATACAATCTCTTGAAGCGCGTTGAAGCCGATTTGTTGGAGCATGGTCAGGTTGAACAGTTTCCGCGCTTGGAAGGGCGGCAAATGGTCATGGTGTTATCTCCCTCTAAAAAGCACAAGCCGGAAAAAAAGGAAGCAGAGTAACGCTTTCCGTCGGCAGACGACCGGCTTGATATTATTATTTAACGAATGCGGAGTTTTGAAAAATGCCGAAAATGAAAACCAAGAGCGGGGCCGCCAAGCGCTTTAAAGCGCTGGGTAGTGGTGCCGTTAAGCGGACGCATGCAAATTTGCGTCATATCCTGACTAAGAAGACCACTAAGCGTAAGCGTCAATTGCGCGGTATGTCTATCGTTGATGCAACAGATACGCGTCGTGTACGCGCCATGTTGCCCTACGCATAAGGAGAGATAGCCATGCCTAGAGTAAAACGTGGTGTAACCGCGCACGCGCGGCACAAAAAAGTCCTGGATCTGGCCAAAGGTTATCGCGGCCGCCGGGGTAATGTTTATCGCGTCGCCAAACAGGCGGTGATGAAAGCCGGGCAATATGCCTATCGCGATCGTCGTCAAAGAAAGCGTCAATTCCGTGCCTTGTGGATTGCGCGTATCAATGCTGGCGCACGTGAGTGTGGTTTGACCTATAGCCGTTTCATGAATGGCATGAAGCGTGCCATGATCGAAATCGATCGCAAAGTGTTGGCAGATCTGGCGGTATTTGATAAGCCAGCGTTCGCAAAGATTGTGGAGCAAGCTAAGGCCAGCCTCGCAGCCTAAATAAGCAATATCCAAAAAAGGGGGCGGAAACGCCTCCTTTTTTGTTTCTGGTTTTGATTCATGTTTTTGTTTCTGGGATTGTCATGTCCATCGAAAAACTCGACGCTATTGTTCAGGAAGCAATCGCCAAACTGGCGGCAACGCAAGTTGCGGCTGAACTTGAGAACGTAAAAGCCAAATGGCTGGGCAAAACCGGTGAAATTTCGCTGTTGATGAAAACCTTGGGGAATGTTTCTGCCGAAGAACGTCCTAAGCTGGGTGCTCTGATTAATGCCGCAAAGCAAAAAGTTGAAGACGCCCTGAATGAGCGTCGCGAAGCGATCAAGGCAAAGGAACTTGAAGCGCAACTCGATAAAGAGGCCCTCGATGTCACATTGCCGGGGCGTGGTATGGGAGTCGGTGGCTTGCATCCCGTGACGCGTACCATGGCGCGAATAGAAGCGCTATTTCATTCGATCGGTTTTGAAGTAGCCGATGGCCCTGAGATCGAAACTGATTTCTACAATTTCACCGCACTGAATATTCCAGAAAATCATCCTGCACGGGCCATGCACGATACTTTCTACGTCGACGACAATCATGTGTTGCGCACGCATACCTCGCCGGTACAAGTGCATTACATGCAGAACCACGAACCCCCGTTGAAGATTATTGCGCCGGGACGGGTGTACCGTGTCGATTCCGATGCCACGCATTCGCCTATGTTCCATCAGGTTGAAGGTCTCTGGGTCGATGAAAATGTGAGTTTCGCTAATCTCAAAGGTGTGGTGCAAGATTTCTTGCAGCGATTTTTTGAACGCGATGATTTGCGCGTGCGTTTTCGCCCTTCATTTTTCCCCTTTACCGAGCCTTCCGCAGAAATGGATATGAGTTGGAAAGGTGGCTGGCTCGAAATCGGTGGTTGCGGCATGGTGCATCCTAACGTGCTCAAGCACGTGAATATCGATAGCGAAAAATATATTGGTTTTGCGTTTGGATTGGGTATCGAGCGCTTGGCGATGCTACGCTATGGTGTAAACGATCTGCGTTTATTTTTTGAGAATGATTTGCGCTTCTTGCGCCAGTTTAATTGACCTATGAAATTTTCTGAAAATTGGCTTCGCACCTATGTAAACCCAGCGCTGGATAGCGAAGCGTTAGGTCATACACTGACGATGGCAGGTCTTGAAGTAGAGGCAATGGACGCGGTCGCGCCGCCATTCACGCAGATCATCATCGGCGAAGTAAAGACACTCGCCAAGCATCCTGATGCGGATCGACTCAATGTGTGTCAGGTGGACATAGGCGGGACAAATCCTTTGCAAATTGTGTGTGGTGCACCGAATGTCCATGCTGGGGCAAAGGTAGCTTGTGCTTTAGTCGGCGCCGCATTACCAAAAATGTCCATCAAGCAGGCTAAAGTACGCGGTGTCGAATCTTTCGGCATGCTTTGTTCGGAGCAAGAGTTGGGTTTAGCCGAAACAGCTTCAGGCTTATTACTGTTGCCAAGCGATGCGCCGGTTGGGAAGTCGATCCGTGATTATCTCGCGCTGGACGATCAATTGTTTACGCTTAAACTAACGCCGAATCGCAGCGATTGCTTGAGCATCACCGGAATTGCGCGTGAAGTTGCGGCGGTGACTGGGGCTGCATTATCCGTTCCTTCTATCGTTGAGATGAGCGTTACACACAGTGAATCGCTGCCAGTTGAAGTGACGGCGCCAGAGGCTTGTCCACGCTACTGTGGTCGTATCATCAAGGAAGTGAATGCGCAAGCAGTGACACCGGCTTGGATGGCGCAACGTTTAGAGCGAAGCGGAGTGCGTTGTGTCAGCGTGGTGGTGGATATTACCAACTATGTATTGTTGGAATTAGGCCAACCGCTGCATGCCTTCGATCTCGCTAAACTCAATGGTGGGATTACGGTTCGTCTGGCCACGGACAACGAGCAGATCAAGTTATTGAATGATCAAATGGTCACGCTGGCATCGGACATGTTGGTTATCGCCGACCAACAGCGTGCAGTGGCTTTGGCCGGGATCATGGGGGGGGCAGAGACCGCGGTAGACAATAATACGCGCGATATTTTCCTGGAATCTGCATTCTTCAGCGTGGATGCGATTGCTGGACGTGCGCGGCGTTTGGGGCTGTCGACGGATGCCTCTCATCGCTTTGAGCGTGGTGTTGATTATGCCGCTACTAAAACTTGTTTGGAACGCGCAACACAATTGATCTTAGATATTTGCGGCGGTGCCGCGGGCCCAATTACGGAGACTGTATCGACCTTGCCAAGCCGCATGCAGATTCGTTTGCGTCTTGCTCGGGTACGTAAAGTTCTTGGGGTCGATCTCGTGCGTAGCGATATACAAGCGTTGTTCGCACGGATGCAGTTGCTCGTCGAAATGCAAGGGGATGAATTTCTGGTGACGCCGCCCAGTTATCGCTTCGATTTGGCCATCGAAGAAGATCTCATAGAAGAAATTGCGCGTTTATATGGATACGACAATATCCCAGCGATATTACCCAATGCACATCTCGGGATGTTGCCCTGTACAGATACTATTCGTCCTTTGGCGCAATTGCGCGAGCGCTTAGTCGTACGTGATTATCAAGAGATCATTACTTATAGTTTTGTAGAGCCGGAATGGGAAATGGATTTCGCTGGGAATACAAACCCGGTACCGTTGAAAAATCCGATTGCTTCGCAATTGAGTGTGATGCGTTCTACTTTAGTTGGTGGTTTGGTGGCTAGTTTGCGTTATAACCTCAGTCGCAAACAGGAGCGGGTACGTTTTTTTGAAGTAGGTCGCGTGTTTCACGCGGGTCAAGATGGTATTGAACAGCCCACTTATCTGGGGGGGTTAAGTTATGGGGCGACGTTACCCGAGCAGTGGGGTGTTGCGCATCGTAACGTTGATTTTTTCGATGCCAAAGGCGATCTAGAGGCTTTGTTGTGGCCGGCTAAAGCGGAGTTTGAGCGCGTGGCGCATCCTGCTTTACACCCTGGGCAATCGGCTCGCGTTTTATTGGATGGCAAAGTAATCGGTTGGATCGGTGCATTGCATCCTAAATGGACGCAACAATACGACTTACCACAGGCACCAATTTTGTTTGAATTGCATGTGAATGCGTTGTGCTTTTGTGAATTAACTAAGTTCACTGAAATATCGAAATATCAGCAAGTACGTCGTGATATTGCAGTTATCGTCGGCGAAAATATCGCATCGTCTGACATGCTTTCAGCGTTGAAAGAGGCTGCCCCGGAGCAAGTTGTCGAACTGGCTATTTTTGACCTGTATAACGGCAAAGGCATTGATTATGGTAAGAAAAGTGTTGCATTTAAAATATTATTGCAGGATACTCAAAAAACAATGACAGACCTTGAAGTCGATGAGGTTGTCACCCGCCTGACCCAGGTCTTATCAGACCGTTTCGGGGCAAAACTAAGATAATCGTTTGGGATCGTGAGGAGCGATAATGACCTTAACTAAGGCCGAGCTAGCCGACATGATTTTTGAAAAAGTCGGGCTCAATAAGCGCGAGGCGAAAGATATGGTGGAATCTTTCTTTGAAGAAGTGCGTCAAGCGCTGGAACAAGGAGATAGCGTCAAGCTTTCCGGTTTCGGAAATTTTCAGCTGCGTGACAAACCACAACGTCCTGGCCGCAACCCAAAAACGGGCGCTGAAATCCCAATTTCTGCACGTCGCGTTGTGACTTTCCATGCTAGCCAAAAGCTGAAGGCGATGGTTGAAGCTTCTTATGCTGGAAAACAACCAACCGAAAATTGATTTGCCGCCAATCCCGGCCAAGCGTTACTTCACCATTGGTGAAGTGAGCGACTTGTGCGGGGTTAAGCCGCATGTACTGCGTTACTGGGAACAGGAGTTTACCCAGTTGAAACCGGTTAAGCGTCGTGGCAATCGCCGTTACTACCAACATCATGAAGTCTTGTTGATTCGCCGCATACGCGAATTGCTCTACGAGCAAGGATTTACCATTAGTGGTGCGCGCAATCGGCTTGATGATGCGTTGATACAAGAGGCACCCGCATCGGGTTCCCATGCCTCCATTGCACCGCCAAGTGGAACGGCGGATCTCGCTTATGTGCGGCACGAAATTCAAAGCATTCTGCGTTTTCTGCAAGCATAATTTTCTATTTATCGCACAGTTTGCCTTTCCGGAAGTGCTGTGATTTCGTTATAATCACAGTTCTCGTCGGGGCGTAGCGCAGCCTGGTAGCGTACTTGTCTGGGGGACAAGTGGTCGGAGGTTCAAATCCTCTCGTCCCGACCAATTTTCCATGCACCGTTTTCGAGTTTCTGGTTTCGAGTAGAACTCGGAACCGGTTGCGCAAAACGAGAATCGCATGCGCATCTTAATTTCCAATGATGATGGCTATTTTGCGCCTGGTCTTGCAGCACTAGCCGAAGCGTTGGCGACTGTGGCCGAGATTACGGTCGTGGCGCCGGAGCGTGATCGTAGCGGTGCCAGCAATTCACTGACGTTAGATCGTCCGCTGTTCTTACGTAAGGCGCCGAGCGGTTATTCTTATGTGAATGGCACGCCGACGGATTGCGTACACTTAGCGGTAACTGGCATGTTGGCGCAACTACCGGATATGGTCGTTTCTGGGATTAATCACGGGGCCAACATGGGCGATGACACAATTTATTCCGGTACGGTGGCTGCAGCAACAGAAGGTTTTTTATTGGGCATTCCGTCCATTGCGATCTCTCTTGCCGGTATGAATATGGGTCATTACACTACAGCAGCAAAAGTCGCTTTAGATTTGGTCCAACGTTTTCAAAAACAACCGTTTCAGCAACCCATGCTACTGAATGTGAACGTGCCTGATTTACCGTATGCAGCGTTGCAGGGGATTGAAATTACCCGCCTGGGCAAACGGCATAAGGCTGAGCCGGTTATGAAAAGCGTCAACCCACGTGGAGAAACCGTGTATTGGGTTGGTGCCGCGGGGACAGCGCAAGATGCTGGCAATGGCACTGATTTCCATGCGGTCGCTCATCAGCGGGTTTCAGTAACCCCATTACAAATCGACTTAACGCAGTTTGAGACGCTCGACTCCGTACGGGAGTGGATGCAAGAATGAATCAACGTTTCTCCGGTATTGGCATGACTTCCCAACGCACGCGCGCGCGTATGCTGGAACGTTTGCGTGCGCAAGGTATTACGGATGAAGTTGTGTTGAGTGCCATGAATGATATTCCCCGTCATATCTTTGTCGACGAGGCATTGGCCAGTCGAGCTTATGAAGACATATCATTGCCGATCGGTTACGGCCAAACCATTTCACAACCCTATATCGTGGCGCGCATGATTGAATTGGCGCGCGGCGGACAAACGATCTCGCAAGCCTTGGAAATTGGCACCGGCTGTGGCTATCAAGCGGCGGTGTTGGCGCGCGTGGCAAAATCGGTGCATTCGGTTGAACGCATAGCCCCCTTAATTGCAAAAGCACGTAAAAATTTACGTGAAATTCGTATCAATAATGTCAAAGTCAAGTACGCTGATGGCACCATGGGCTTGGCAGAATTTGCACCCTATAACGCGATTATTATGGCGGCAGCGGCCACGCATATTCCAGACGAGTTATTGGCGCAACTCGCGATGGGCGGACGTTTAGTGATGCCGATCGGCGCTGAAACGCAAAAACTGACTGTGGTTGAAAGAACCGCAGAAGGTTTTCATAAAGTTGAAATGGGTGAAGTGAAGTTCGTGCCACTGCTTGGTGGAGTGTCTTAAATCAATTACTAATTTTAGGAAACTAATTGGCTCAGGTGCGTAGTTCGAAATTTGTTTTAATGAGTGTTGCATCAATCTTCATTCTGGCCGCCTGTACTCAGCCGGTGAGGCGCGCGCCTGTGATAGAGCGCATGCCTAACGCGTCGGTCACGAGCCCTAAAGCGCCCAAGGAGCCCGATTGGCGCCCACAGAATTACACGGTACAAAAAGGCGATACGCTGTACAGCATCGCTTTGGAACATGGTTACGATTACAAAGATATTGCGTCTTTAAATGGGATTCCGATTCCCTATACAATTCGCATTGGGCAAGTCTTGCGCCTGTCTTTACCGCAGTCAGAAGGTACAACGCCGTTGAAACCGGCAACTACGCTGGAGGCTAAACCGTTAGCAGTAACCGTAACGATTCGTAAAGCCGAACCCAAAGCGATTAAACAGGTTTACTCCGATCAAGCATTGGCGCAATTCAGTCATGAGAGTGCGAAGCCTGTCGTCAATACAGCGTCAAAAGCCGATACCCCCACTAAACTCGAAATTGCAAAAGTAACGCCGCCTAAAATCGTCCCGGCGCAGGAACCAGTGAAAAATGGGGCTGCAGTTGAAGATGAAGATAGCGTGGATTGGAGTTGGCCTGCTGCCGGTAAAATTCTGGCAAACTTTAATGACGCCGGGAGTGCCAAAGGTGTGGATATTGGTGGTAGTCTGGGTCAACCGGTGAATGCCGCAGCTGCCGGTAAAGTGGTGCATATCGGCAGTACTTTGCGCGGTTATGGGAAACTCATTATCATCAAACACAATAAAAGCTTTTTTAGCGTGTATGCGCACAACAATCAGGTGTTAGTGCATGAGGGCCAAACTGTGGTGAAGGGGCAGCGCGTAGCTGAGATGGGTAGCTCCGATGCGGATCGGGTGAAACTGCATTTCGAAATTCGTCATCTAGGAAAGCCAGTTGATCCGTTGAAATATTTACCGAACGATAGGACCTCATGAACACAGATCCGAGCGACCAAAATCCTATTGAGCCTTCTGAGGCCGAAGAAGGTGCGCGCTCGGATGAGCCTGAAGCTCAGATTTCGGAAAATGAAGTTGAGCCTTTTCTCGCCGACTTACAGGCCGATGTTACGCAAATCTACCTCAATGAAATTGGCCATAACGCGCTTCTGACACCAGAAGAAGAACAGCGTTTGTCGCGCTTAATGAAGGAGGGTGATTTCCCCTCACGCCAACGCATGATCGAGTGCAATCTCAGACTCGTGGTGAATATCGCCAAGCATTATGTGAATCGCGGCATGGCGCTACTTGATTTGATCGAAGAGGGTAATTTGGGCTTGATTCATGCGCTGGAGAAATTTGAACCGGAACGTGGTTTTCGATTTTCAACTTACGCTACGTGGTGGATACGCCAAAATATTGAACGCGCTATCATGAACCAATCACGCACTATTCGATTACCAGTGCACATCATCAAAGAACTAAATATCTATTTGCGCGCGCAGCGTCACCTTGAGTCCCATGGTTTTTCGGATCCGACAATTGAAGATATTGCGCATCTGCTCGATCATGATGTGGAAGAAGTCCGCTATATTATGAGCTTAAATGAACGCACGGCTTCACTTGATGCGCCGCTCGATATTGATCCAAATTTAACGATTGGCGAGGCTATTCCTGATGAACAAGGCATGTTACCGGATGCGCAGTTGCAGCAAGCCGAAGTTGAAAAATACGTGCATGAATGGCTTGATCAACTGACGGAAAAGCAACGCAGCGTGATCGAGCGACGTTTTGGCTTGAATGGTTATGAGATTAGCACTTTAGAAGGTGTGGCCGAGGCACATGGCATCACCCGCGAGCGGGTGCGCCAGATTCAAATGGAAGCGCTGCAAAGTCTACGTAAAATCTTGCGCCGCAACGGCGTCTCTAAAGACTTCCTGTATTAAATGATTTCCTGGAACACCATTGAGACCGTCTTTTTGGACATGGACGGTACCTTACTCGATCTGCACTACGACAATTATTTTTGGTTAAAACACGTACCTATTCGCTATGCGGAACAGCATAGCTTGACGCTGGAAAATGCCCATCGCGAATTGATGGAGCGCTATGCGAGTGTCTCGGGCACGATGCAATGGTACTGCGTCGATTACTGGACGAGTGAGTTGGGCTTGGATATTGAGCGCCTCAAGCAAGAAGTGGCGCATCTCATTGCCGTGCACCCACAAGTGGTGCCATTTTTGGAGCAACTGCGCGCAGCAGGCAAGCGCATCGTGTTGCTGACCAATGCCCACCATAAAAGCCTAACGCTGAAAATGAACAAGACCGGCTTGAGTCACCATTTTGACGTTTTAATCAGCGCGCATAGCATCGGTATTCCTAAAGAGAATCCAGCCTTTTGGCAGCAACTGCAAACCTTGGAATCTTATCAACCACAGCACACGCTACTCATTGACGATAGTCTGCCGGTGCTCCGTTCCGCGCGAAATTTTGGGATAGGGCAGTTGCTGGCGATTTACCAGCCGGACACGCAGCAGCCAAGGAAGGCGGTCGAGGACTTCATGGCGATCGAGTCTTTTGACCAAATCATGCCGATTTAAAGCAATAACGCAGCCGCTACTTGGCGGCCTTCGCCCATCAAAATATTATAAGTGCGTGCTGCGGCGAAGGTATCCATCACTTCGAAACCGATACGGGCTTGTGCCAAGGGATTACTGACGCGTGGATGGGGAAAGCGCAGGATATCCCCGGTGCCTAGCAACACGATCTCCGGCTGTAATGTAGCGAGATGCGCAAAATGTTCTGCCGTGAGCTCCTCTAAGGTGCGCGGCTCCCAATCCGAAATCAGTTGATTGGGCATCACAATGACACTGGATTCAAAGCGTTGCTGATTGATCTGGACATAGCCTTCGCCATAAGCGGTAAAAAGATTCTGGCCGACGGCTTGGGTTAAATGTAGTTTCATTTATAGGTCAATTGCGACTGTGCATGCGGTACTGTAAGATTATAACTTTTTTACACTTTTAGCTTATTTTTAACTTTTTGGCGGCCTATGGAAGCGTTCCCCAGAATCAAGCGGCTTCCGCCGTATGTGTTCAACATCACCGGCGAGTTGAAGGCTTCGGCACGCAAACGCGGTGAAGACATCATCGACTTCGGCATGGGTAATCCCGACCAGCCGACGCCGCAGCATATCGTCGATAAATTGATCGAATCCGCCCAGCGCGGTGACACCCATCGTTATTCCGTGTCTAAAGGCATTCCGCGGCTGCGGCGTGCGATTTCGACTTGGTATAAGACGCGTTATGACGTCGATATCAATCCCGATAACGAAGCGATTGTTACTATCGGTTCCAAAGAGGGTATCGCGCATCTCTGTCTGGCCACGCTGGATAAAGGTGACATCGTCCTAGTGCCGAACCCGAGCTATCCGATTCATATTTACGGCCCGGTCATTGCTGGCGCAGACATTCATCACATCCCGATGAAAACCGGCGTCAATTTTTTCGAAGCGTTGGAAACGGCGATTAAAACCTCGTTCCCTAAGCCGAAGATGTTGATCTTGAATTTCCCCAGCAATCCGACGACGCAATGTGTTGACTTGCCGTTCTTTGAAAATGTTGTGGCCATCTGCAAAGAGCACGGTATTTTGATCGTGCACGATATTGCCTATGCGGACATTGTATTCGATGGCTATAAAGCACCATCGATCCTGCAAGTGCCCGGGGCGAAAGATATCGCGGTGGAATTTTTTACGCTCTCCAAGAGCTACAACATGCCGGGTTGGCGTGTGGGCTTCATGGTCGGCAATAAAGATCTAGTGGGCGCATTGGCGCGCATGAAGAGTTACCACGACTACGGCACTTTTACGCCGATCCAAGTGGCTTCGATCTTGGCCTTGGAAGGCCCGCAAGATTGCGTGGAAGATATTCGCCTGATGTATCAGGCGCGGCGCGATTCACTGTGCAAGGGTTTGGATTCCATCAATTGGGATATTGAAATTCCCAAAGCCACGATGTTTGTTTGGGCACCGATTCCTGAACCCTATAAAGCGATGGGCTCGCTGGAGTTTTCCAAGAAAGTTTTGATTGAAGCCAAGGTGGCGGTTTCGCCCGGTATTGGTTTCGGCGACTTTGGCGATGACCATGTGCGCTTCTCATTAATCGAAAATGATTCGCGTACGCGCCAAGCGATACGCGGTTTAAAAGAAATGTTTAAGAAAGATGGCTTGTTATGAAACCCATTAATGTTGGCCTGTTAGGCCTTGGCACCGTCGGTGGCGGCACGCTCACCGTGCTGCGCCGCAACGAAGCAGAAATAACCCGCCGCGCCGGACGCGCGATTCGCGTCAAAGTAGCCGCGGTGCGTGATTTGAAAAAAGCGCAAGCGCAGTATGCGGGCGAGGACATCAAAATCACCACCGACGCTATGGAAGTGGTTGAGAATCCTGATATCGATATCGTCGTCGAATTGATCGGCGGAACCGATCTCGCGAAAAACCTAGTGTTAAAAGCAATCGCCAATGGCAAACATGTGGTGACTGCTAACAAAGCGCTGCTGGCCATGCATGGCAATGAAATATTTGCCGCAGCCCAAGCAAAAGGCGTGATGGTGGCATTCGAAGCCGCAGTGGCAGGTGGTATCCCGATCATCAAAGCGGTACGCGAAGGCTTAACAGCGAATCGCATCGAGTGGATCGCCGGGATCATCAATGGCACTACCAATTTTATTTTGTCCGAGATGCGCGACAAAGGCTTGAGCTTTGAGACGGTTCTAGCCGAAGCACAGCGTCTGGGTTATGCCGAATCGGATCCGACATTTGATGTGGAAGGCGTGGATGCTGCGCACAAGCTCACGATCTTGTCGGCGATTGCTTTCGGCATTCCAATGCAATTCGACAAGGCATACACCGAAGGCATTTCCAAACTGACCAAGGAAGATATTCAGTACGCCGAGCAGTTGGGTTACCGCATCAAGATTCTGGGAATTACCAAGCGCACGCCCAAAGGGATTGAATTGCGCGTGCACCCCACGCTGATACCGACGAAGCGCTTGATCGCCAATGTTGAAGGTGTGATGAATGCAATCTTGGTCAAAGGCGATGCCGTTGGCGCAACTATGTATTACGGTCGTGGCGCCGGTTCCGAACCAACCGCTTCTTCTGTGGTTGCGGATTTGGTGGACGTGACCCGCATGTTGACTGCCGATCCGGAAAATCGCGTACCGCACTTGGCATTCCAACCGGATGCGCTTTCCTCCGAGCCGATCTTGCCGATGTCCGAAGTGCGTACCGCTTATTACTTGCGCATGCGTGCAGAAGATAAGCCGGGTGTGTTGGCAGACATCACGCGCATTTTGGCGGATCTGGAAATTTCCATCGACGCCATGATTCAGAAAGAGCCGGACGAAGGGCAGGAGCAGGTTGATATCATCATTCTGACGCACGAAGCGGTTGAGAAGAATATCAATCAAGCCATTGCCAAGATCGAAGGGCTCTCTGCAATCCCCAGTAAAGTCACGCGCTTGCGTTTAGAGAATTTGGGTTAAGTGATGCAATATATTTCCACGCGCGGCGCATCGCCGAAGCAAAGTTTTTTACAGATTCTGCTGGGTGGTTTGGCTCCCGATGGTGGTTTATATCTGCCAGAATCTTATCCGCAAATTTCGCTGGATGAACTCAAAAGCTGGCAGCAATACAACTACCGCGAATTAGCCTTCGCCGTGCTGTCCAAATTCGCCACGGATATTCCAGCGGAGGATTTGCGCGCCATTATCGACAAAACCTATACGGCCGATGTGTACTGCAATACCCGCCCCGGTGAAAACGCAGAAGACATTACCCCCGTGCGCACGCTGGAGCCTGGGCTGCATATGCTGGCGCTCTCCAATGGCCCAACGCTGGCGTTCAAAGACATGGCGATGCAACTGCTCGGCAATTTGTTCGAGTATGCGCTGGCTAAGAATCACGACTCGATCAACATTCTGGGCGCCACCTCTGGGGACACTGGTTCTGCAGCGGAATACGCCATGCGCGGCAAACGTGGTGTGCGCGTGTTCATGTTGTCTCCGCATGGCAAGATGAGCCCATTCCAGCGCGCGCAAATGTATTCGCTGCAAGATCCTAATATTTACAACATCGCCGTGCGCGGTGCCTTCGACGACTGCCAAGACATCGTCAAAGCGGTTTCTAATGATTTGACCTTCAAGGCCCAATACAAAATCGGCGCGGTCAATTCGATCAACTGGGCGCGTGTATCAGCGCAGATCGTGTATTACTTCAAAGCCTATTTTGCGGTAGTCAAAAACGTCGGTGATCAGGTTTCTTTCTCAGTGCCTTCGGGCAACTTCGGCAATGTTTGTGCCGGACACATTGCACGCATGATGGGCTTGCCGATCAAACATTTGATCGTGGCAACTAATGAGAACGATGTGCTGGATGAATTCTTTAAGACTGGCCGTTACGCACCGCGTGCACAGACGCTGCACACCTCCAGCCCGTCGATGGATATCTCCAAAGCCTCCAACTTCGAGCGCATGATTTTTGATGCAGTCGGGCGCGATGCCGGCGAGATTCAAAAATTGTGGAGCAAGGTCGACCAAGGGCAAGGCTTCGAACTCAACGCAGCAGCTTTTGCCAAAGTCAAAGAATATGGCTTTGTGTCCGGTGAGAGCGGTCATGCCGACCGAATGAAAACCATCCGCGAAGTGTACGAACGCTATGGCCAAATGTTGGATACGCATACCGCGGACGGTTATAAAGTCGGCTGCGAATATCGCGAAGCCGGTATATCGATGATCTGCCTGGAAACTGCGTTGCCAGCGAAATTTGAAGAATCCATCCGGGAAGCCTTAGGTCGCAATCCTGAGCGCCCGAAGGGATTGGATAATATCGAAAGCCTGCCGCAACGCGTAGAAGTCATGAACAATGATGTCAATACGGTGAAGCAATTCGTCGTCGCACACGCCCAGGATTAATCTTCATTTCTAAGGCACTGGCTGCAGTGTATGTACAGCAGGCAATGCATTTTGATACGCGATAAACCATCGCTCATCTTGATCCTCAACATCGCCCTTGCACTTGGTGCATTGGCGTTAAGCGTCGTACAAGATCGTATCGCCATCAGGCAGCCGATGCAGTGATTTTGCATGACTGGCTCAGCATGAACTCCTCGCCTATACTGCCATGACCTCTGCATGCTTTTGGATTGCCGCGAATATCACAGGGCGCCAATAAATCCTTTAAAAGGAAAGAAATGTCGTATGCGCGTATCGCTGCCCTGACATCCTGGGCTATGGTTGCATTTGCCAGTAATTCACTGCTGTGCCGGGTTGCCCTGAAGTACACCAGTATTGATGCAGCGAGCTTTACTTTGATTCGATTGACCTCTGGAGCGGTAGTACTTTGGCTGATAGTCCGAATCAGTCGTGGCGCACAAACCGGAAGAGGCAACTGGCCATCGGCATTGGCGTTATTTGTTTATGCGGCTGGATTCTCCTTTGCCTATGTGAGTCTGCCCGCATCAACGGGGACACTTTTGCTCTTTGGAGCAGTTCAGGTAACCATGATCGGTCATGGCTTGTGGTCTGGAGAGCGTTTACGGAAACCACAGCTCGTTGGGCTTGCGCTAGCTCTTGGTGGTTTGGTTGGTTTGTTGCTACCAGGTCTGTCTGCACCACCCTTGCCGGGTTCACTTTTGATGTTGAGTGCGGGAGTTGCGTGGGGCGCCTACTCCTTGCGCGGGAAAGGTGCAGGCGATCCTACCAGGGTAACGGCAGGAAATTTTCTACGTGCGGTTCCCATTGCGGCAGCATTGTCCCTATTAATGCATAGCGGCGCGTCTTTTGACAGCGCTGGCGTGTTGTACGCGATGGCTTCTGGCGCAGTGGCTTCCGGAATAGGCTACGCCATTTGGTACGCTGCATTACCTGGGTTAAAGGCCACTAGTGCCGCCACCGTGCAACTCAGTGTTCCAGTCATTGCGGCTATGGGCGGCATTATTTTTCTCGGTGAGACTTTAAACTTGCACCTCATACTGGCGTCGGTAGCCATACTCGGTGGAATCGCGCTGGTTATTCTGGAAAAACATAATGTGAATGACGCCAAGCTAGTCGTTCCGGCAGATGCTCCTTAGCGTCTCGGCTGAGCGCGAGCGCTCTTGAGCGTCTGAACCTTCTCGCATCGCAGGTTATTTCTGTTAACGCGCAGGTTGCTGGGGGCACCTAGAGTGGTGAGGTTGTTTTTTTAGAGGGGAATTCGCAACGAAAAGTCCACCGCTTGTACATGCTTGGTTAAACCGCCAATGGAAATGCGATCAACGCCACTTTGCGCAATCGCACGTACATTGTCGAGAGTAATACCGCCGGAAGCTTCAAGGATGGCACGTTTGTTGGTAAGTTTTACCGCTGTGCGTAATAGTGCAAGATCAAAATTGTCTAGCAAAATAAGTTGCGCACCCGCGTTCAGGGCTTGCTCTAGCTCTTCAAGTGTTTCAACTTCAATCTGTATCGATATGCCTGTTGGCGTCTGTGCTTTGGCAGCGTTTAGCGCCGCAGCGATGCTACCTGCTGCGGCGATATGGTTTTCTTTGATTAAAACACCATCGAAAAGGCCGATACGTTGATTTTCGCCGCCGCCAATTTTGACTGCATATTTTTGTGCTAAGCGTAAACCCGGTATGGTTTTGCGGGTATCCATAATAACTGCATCTGTGCCGACAATTTCTTGCACATAACGTCGGGTGATGCTGGCAGTGGCGGACAGCGTTTGTAAAAAATTGAGAGCAGGGCGCTCTGCACTCAATATTGCTCTGGCATTGCCGGTTATTTCACAGAGTGTCGTGTCGGCTTGAAAGCTGGCGCCTTCTTCAACGTGCCAGGTGATTTGGATGCTGGAGTCGAGTGTCGTAAAGCAGGCATCAAACCAAGGACGTCCACATAGTATTGCAGTTTCACGTGCAATGAGCGTTGCACGTGTGATGCGATCTGCGGGGATGAGTTGTGCGGTTAAATCGCCATTACCGAGATCTTCGGTTAAGGCGGTGCCGACATTGGTCCGGATGGCGAGTGAAAATTCATCGTTTTGCATGGATTGAATTGTATCTTATTGATGTCTGAAGTAAGGGGACTAGTAATGATACCAACAAGGATGCCTCCGCTACGGCGCGAGGCATATGGTGTGATTTATAGGTAAAAGGAAATGCTGGTGATGGTTGGCGCGGTATACTTGCTTTTGTTTGTTTTGACTTTTGGTTAAGAATGACGAATTTAGAAAATATCGATGAGACTTTTATGCGCGAGGCGCTAAGTTTGGCGCGCCAGGCTTGGGCCGAAGGCGAGGTACCCGTCGGCGCTGTGGTGGTGAAAGATGGCGCAATTATTGGTCGTGGTTTTAACCGGCCAATCTCCGGGCACGACCCAACGGCACATGCGGAAATTCAAGCCATGCGCGCTGCGGCGCAGCATTTGGGTAATTATCGTCTTCCCGGTTGCACGCTGTATGTCACGATTGAGCCTTGTACCATGTGTGCGGGAGCCATTATTCATGCGAGGATTGCACGTGTTGTTTATGGTGCGCGAGACGCCAAGACTGGTGCGCATGGCAGTGTCGTAGATTTATTTGCCGAGCCGCGGCTCAACTTTCATGCGGAAGTATTGGGCGGCGTGCTAGCTGAGGATTGTGGGAAGATGTTATCGGATTTTTTTGCGGAACGGCGCGCACAAAAGCAAGGATAATACCCGGCATGAAAAAGTCGATTCTGATCAACATTCCCTCGCAAAGCTTGACCTTGTTGGACGAGCACGGCCAAGTTGAAAAGCGCTATACCGTGTCGACCGCGGCGAATGGCGCGGGAGAGCAAGACGGAAGTTTTTGCACGCCGCGCGGTCAGCACATCATCCGCGCCAAAATCGGTGCGGGCCAACCGATCAATACCGTATTCGTACGGCGACGCCCAACCGGCGAAATTTATACACCGGACTTGGGCGATCAGTTTCCAACACGAGATTGGATTCTGACGCGGATTCTTTGGCTTTCTGGGTGCGAACGCGGCTTCAATCGATTGGGTAAAGTCGATACCATGCGTCGCTATATTTATATTCACGGCAGCCCCGATGGGGTTGGTATGGGCGTGCCAGGGTCGCATGGTTGCGTGCGCATGCGTAATCGCGATATGGTGGATTTATTTGAACGTGTAGCGGCTGGAACGCCAGTTACAATCGAGGCTTGAAAGGTTGGGGAGTCGGAAATGCGCCGACCACCCCACCACGAGATTTTAGGCTTGCTGTATCCCGGCTACAAACCAACTGGCGTTTTGATCCGTCGTGGATTTTTGGATATGCCAGATTTCATTGAGCGCTGTGCTTGCAGCACCTTCATCTTCGCGAATCAGGCCAGTGAAGCGCACGCTGGCGATGACGAAATTCTCTTCAGTCACCACGTCGATCATATCGGCGTTCAATTGCAGAATATCGGTTTTATTCTTGGCATTGCCGCGTTCTTGTAACTGCAACTGGATTTCGGCAAATACTTCGGGAGTCGTGTATTCGCGGATGTCTTGCAAGTCACCCCGGTCATTGGCCTCTTGTAAACGAATGTAGTGCCCTTTAGCGGCACGCAGAAAGGGTTCGTCTTCGAACCAGTCTGGGCGGGTGGTATTCGAGGTATTACTAGCTACGGCGCTGCCGAATGCTGGTGGCGCTGAAAACACTGGTGGCGGCATGCCTGCGTACTGCAGTGGTTGCGGTGCTTGCGTTTGGCGCATGCGGCGGAATAGGAAATAAATCCCTAGACCGAGTGCAACTATTAGTAGCATATCGAACATCTTCAAACCATCGAAGCCATGTCCCATAAACATGGAAGCCAGTAAGCCGCCCGCAGCTAAACCGGCCAGTGGGCCGAGCCAAGACCTGCCACCGGCTGGGGCTATCGGTTGCCCTACAGGCTTAGGGGCCGCAGGTGGCGTGACTTGTTGGCTCTGTTTACCAAAGCTTTTGCCGCCGCCAAAACGTTTGGCATAGACTTCCGTGGTGAGCAAGCAGGTGCTGAGCATGATGGCCAACGCTAAAATTAGGGTTTTTTTCACTTAAAGCTCCGAAAATTATTGCCGATATAAAAGCTTATATTAACAGATTTACAGCACCAGCCCGAGGTAAAGGGCTGTAGTCATAACGCGATTGATACCCTATGTCAGCTAGCGCTAATTCCATGAGTTCTGTTCCCGCATCCATCGGCCGTTTCCGCTTGATTCGGCTGCTGGGAAAGGGCAGTCAAAGCGAAGTGTACCTAGCCCATGATCCCCATCTGGATCGGGATGTTGCCATCAAAACAATGAAACTGACGGCGTCTAGCGATCAGGCGGCTAATGTGCAGAGTTTACTGGTCGAAGCACGTACGGTGAGTCGCATGCAACATCCCAATATTGTGACGCTGTACGATGCCGGAGAGCATGATGGGCAACCTTATTTAGTATTTGAGTTCGTCGATGGCCCGACCTTGGCACAAGTGCTTAAGTCGGAAGGGCCACTTTCACCCATACGGGCAGCAGAGTTGGCCATCCAAATACTGGACGCTATCGGTTATGCACATGCGCAAGGCATTATCCATCGCGATATCAAACCGTCTAATATTTTGCTTGGCGCAAATGGTATTGCGCGCGTGATGGACTTCGGCGTGGCTGGGCGCATCGATACGCAAAGCACGAAATCTGGTTATTTAATGGGTACGCCGGGGTATATGGCACCCGAGTACATCTCAGATGAGGAGTGCGGGCCGAAATCGGATATTTTCTCATTTGGCATGACGCTGTACGAGCTATTGACTGGGCGGAATGCCGTAATGGGGAAATCAATCCATGATGTGATGCGGCGCATCGTCAACGAGACCATCGTGGCACCATCTAGGCACAATGCGAAAATTGACGAAAAGTTGGATGATTTACTCATGAAAGCGTTGCGAAAGGATCCGGCACAGCGCTATGACGATGCGTGGAAAATGAAAAACGCGTTTGAACTTTATCTTGCACCGGAAGCCATCGATTTGCCGCAGGTGAATGGCGACAATAAACAAAGTACCTTGGAATTTTTGTTGCGGCGGATGCGGCTCAAGAGTGACTTTCCGGCGCTTTCAGAGGCGATTAGTGCAATCAATCGCATTACCGAGTCTGACAAAGAAAGCATTAATCAATTATCCAATAACATCCTGAAGGATTTAGCGTTGACCAATAAGTTGTTGAAGTTGGTTAATGCTGCGCTCTATAACCATTTCGGTGGCGGTTCGATCAGCACGGTATCGCGCGCGGTGGTAATTCTCGGGTTTGATACGGTGCGCTCCATTTCATTAAGCTTGTTGATGTTTGAGAACATGCAGAATAAAGGCCATGCGCAGCAGTTGAAAGAGGCCTTTATAAAATCTCTTTACGCGGGCATGCTGGCGCGCGAAATGGCACCAAAGATGCAAGCCAGGGATGCGGAAGAGGCGTTTATCTGTTCCATGTTTCACAACCTCGGCTATTTGCTGGTCATGTTTTATTTTCCAGAAGAGTCGGAGCAGATTCAAAAACAAATACAGATTGATGCTTGCAGCCCGGAGAAAGCTTCCATCCAGGTGCTAGGCCTATCTTTTGAAGAATTGGGTATCGGTATTGCACGGAGTTGGGGCTTTCCCGATCAACTTGTACTGAGCATGAAAAAACTACCGGTGGGTAAAGTCAAAAAAGCCACGAGTAATGCGGATAAGTTACGCGTTATGTCCGGGTTTTCAAATGAGTTGTGTGACATTATTCTGAATACACCGGAGTCAGAGCGCGCCCAGGCCTTGAGTCAGTTAACGGGACGATTCGGTGATAGCTTGCCGATTTCGGCAAGTCAGTTGACCAAACTCATGGAGAAATCCATGCTAGATCTCGGTCAATTCGCTGGTGCAGTGAAATTAAATTTGACGCAAGTCGGCTTCGCGCAAAACGCTTCAAAATGGGCTGGGCTGGGCGGATCGACGATGACAACCGCTGTGGTGCCATCTGTACTAGCGGAAGAGACAGGCGCGCAGCTTAATGCCTTGAGTGACACGCAAACCGCATTGGCCGCCACCGTGCTGCATGAGGCCCCCGTTAAGCCTGATTTCGATACTGCTCGAGATAAGGAAAGCGGGCGTCGCAGTACTGAGGAAATTCAATCGATTCTCACCTCGGGTTTGCAGGACATCAGCAATTCTCTGATTGATGACAAATCTACCGTTAATGATGTTTTACGCATGATATTAGAGACGATGTATAGCGGGATGAATTTCACGCATGTCATCTTTGGGATTAAAGATGGCCGTAAAAATGCCATGTGTGGCAAGTTTGGTTTCGGTGATGGCGTGCAGGATTATTTAAAAGGATTTAACTTTTCTATGGTGGAAGCGGCTGATGTTTTCCACGTCGCGTTGAAAAATAATGCGGATATTCTGATCGCCGACATCGATGATCCTAAAATTGCAAGCCGGATACCCGCGTGGTATCGGCAATCCATTGCGGCGCGCACCTTTGTTTTGTTTCCAATTATCATTAAAGGTAAGCCGGTCGGGATGATCTTTGCATCGCGTCCCAATCCCGGTGAAATCACGATCCCAGAGAAAGAACTTTCCTTACTCAAGTCGTTGCGTAACCAAGCGATTTTGGCCATCCGTCAGTCCTTATAGATATTTAAAGAGTCCGAGTTTACGAGGGGTATTGATACCCCCGGTAACGCTGGCCTAAGCTTATAATATTCAATTCTTGCTGCCGATACTGAACAACTTATGCGCTTTCTTCCCCTATCTCTGATCTCCCTCGTGTGGTTGAGTGCGTGCGCACCAGCTTCGAAACCCGAATTGCATGGCTATGTGGAAGGTGAGTATGTGCGCGTGGCGGCTCCCTTTTCCGGCCAGTTGACCTTGTTATCGGTTCAGCGAGGTATGGCGATCAAAACAGGCGATGCGTTATTTGCACTCGAACAGGAAAATGAAAAAGCCGCAAGGATTGAGGCCGGTGAAAAATTAAAGAGTGTCGCCGCGCAATTCGCTAATTTGCAAAAAGGCAAACGGCCGGATGAGGTGGCTACGGTGGAAGCGCAGTTGGCGCAGGCACGCGCATCAGCGCATTTATCCCAAGTACAGTTGCAGCGCGATGAAAAGCTTGTGAAGGAACATTTTATTGCGCCAGAACGCTTAGATCAGTCCCGTGCCGCGCGCGATCGTGATCAAGCGCGTGTGACCGAACTTGCGGCGCAGCTGCGGGTGGCGAAGCAGGGTGCACGTTCCGATGAGATTGATGCGGCACGTTCCGAGATGAAAGCGGCACAAGCCGCAGTGGCTCAAGCGCAGTGGCGTCTCGAACAAAAATCACTTAAATCCACAGTCAGCGGATTGGTTGAGGATACCTTGTATACGACGGGTGAATGGGTGCCGGCAGGATCGCCTGTGGTCTCACTGTTGCCCCCTGCGAATATCAAAATTCGATTTTTTATTCCTGAGCCACAATTAACGAAATTTAAAATCGGACAGTTGCTGCAAATTGGTTGTGATTTGTGCCAGAAACTGAATGCTCATGTCAGTTATGTTTCAAGTCAGGCCGAATACACGCCACCAGTGATTTATAGCAACGAAGCGCGTGCCAAGCTGGTGTATATGGCCGAAGCGCGGCTGGCACCTGAGGACGCGGTCAAGCTTCATCCCGGGCAGCCAGTCGATATTGTTGCACCATGAACAACGACGTCGCCATCGACGTCCGTGGGCTGACCAAGTCATTCGGAGATAAACGTGTCGTCAATGAACTGACGCTGCAAGTGGCGCGTGGTGAAATTTTCGGATTTCTTGGCCCGAATGGCAGTGGTAAAACAACCTCGATCCGCATGCTCTGCGGTTTGCTGATACCCGATGCAGGTTCAGGCAGTTGTCTGGGCTACGATGTGATTAATGAGACATCACAAATCAAACGCGAAGTCGGTTACATGACGCAGCGCTTTTCGCTGTACGAAGATCTTTCAGTGCAAGAGAATTTAGAGTTCGTGGCGCGGATCTATGGTGTGCCTAAGCGCGCTCAAGTGGTTTCGGCAGCGCTAGATCGCCTGGGCTTAGCGCATCGGCGCGATCAATTGGCAGGCACCTTGTCCGGTGGTTGGAAGCAGCGGTTAGCCCTGGCGGCAACGACGCTACACAATCCAAAATTGTTGTTGCTGGACGAACCGACCGCGGGCGTCGATCCTAAAGCGCGCCGCGATTTTTGGTTGGCGATTCATCAATTGGCAGCGGAAGGAATTACCGTATTGGTTTCTACCCATTATATGGATGAAGCTGAACGTTGCCATCGACTAGCCTATCTATCCTTTGGGCAAGTGTTGACGCAAGGCACGCCGAGTGAAGTGGCCTCACGCTCTGGCTTGGCAACCTGGATTGTCACGGGTGAATCCTTGATGCAGCTTGCAGAAGCCTTGCAAAAATTACCTGGGGTTGCTCAAGTGGTTCCGTTTGGCGGCGCATTGCATGTATCCGGAAATAATCCCGAGCAGTTAGAAGCTGCACTGACACCATTTCATACCCGCACAGATTTAACTTGGACGCGCGCTGAGCCCAGCTTGGAAGATGTGTTTATCCAGCTCGTTTCCGAAGCCGGGGAGCGCGCAGCATGAGCGGATTTATCCGCAGTGGTTTTTCCTGGCGGCGCTTCTTTGCGGTAGCGGTGAAAGAGTTTATCCAGATGCGCCGCGATCGCCTGACCTTTGCGATGATGGTAGGTATTCCGCTGATGCAACTTGGCTTATTCGGTTTTGCGATCAATACCGATCCGAAGCATTTGCCGACGGCAGTGATTGATGTTGATCAGAGTGACTTCTCTCGCACTTTTTTAGCCGCGTTGAAAAACAGCGGTTATTTCGACTTGATCCGGGTTACGGATAGTGAAACCGAAGCAGATCAATTGCTAGCATCGGGAACTGTGCAATTTGTCGTCAACATTCCGCTGGGTTTTTCTAAAGACTTGTTGCGCGCTAAACAACCTACGCTGCTCATTGAGGCGGATGCCAGCGACCCCAGTGCAACCAGCAATGCCATCTCGGCCCTGAATGAATTGGCGCGCAGCGCCTTGGCGAAAGATTTAAAAGGTGCGGCGCGCGCAGCGGCGGGTGGATCAAATCCGATCAATTTAATTATCCACCGGCGCTACAACCCGGAAGGCATTACCCAATACAACATCGTGCCGGGGTTGATGGGGGTGATTCTCACCATGACCATGATCATGATGACCGGGCTTGCCATGACGCGTGAACGCGAGCGCGGAACCATGGA
>JAHECG010000037.1:23682-25495 GCA_024641855.1 Betaproteobacteria bacterium
CCATAGGTGTAAATGATGACCTGATTGGCTTGGCCGCAGGCCCGACGTACTAATTTTTCATCCGGCAATCCCACCTCGATCCAGTTTTCGACCGCACCGGTCAAATCTTTTTGCCACAGTGCGGGCTCATCATCGGTACTGATGCCTTTGCCAAACAATAAGGCATCGTCTGCATTTAGAGCGAAAGCCAAAATGCGTACCATCATGCGCTCGTCGGTTTCGGAAGGGTGGCGTGCAATGGTCAAGGCGTGCGTCTGATAATAATGCCGATCCAAATCGGCAACTTCCAGCGCAGCTTTGAAAATGGTTGCTTTAAGCGCCATCCGCTTACTCGGCAGCGCGAACGTGGATGCGGATATCACCCAGACTGACGACCTGGCCAGCGCGAATTTTACAAGCTTTGCGCAACTCGACCTTGCCGTCGACTTTCACTTCGCCGGTTGCCACCAACATTTTTCCCGCGCCGCCGCTGTCGCATACGCCAGTGACTTTGAGTAGGGAGTGCAATTCGATATATTCGCCGGTCAGGCTAAATTCCTGCTGTTGCATGGGATCCTTGGACAGCAAAACAAATAAAAATGGGCGCCATTGAGGCGCCCATTTTTCACTAATTTGGCTCCCCGACCTGGGCTCGAACCAGGGACACACGGATTAACAGTCCGTTGCTCTACCGACTGAGCTATCGGGGAATTTGTGAGCCGCATATAATAATGGCTTCCCCCATTTAGGTCAACCTAGATCACAGCCCAATGACGCCCCGATGGCTCAAATATAGTTCCTATGTATTGGCAAGTTTGCTGCTACTGGCTTTGGTTTTGCCGTGGTTGATCCCGCTTAAATCTTACATTCCGCAAATTGAAAAGCTGGCTGCCGCAAAACTCGGACTGCCGGTTAAGATTGCCGACTTGGATTTTTCGTTATTGCCGTCTCCTGCATTGAAATTGCATGGTTTGGTCCTGGGGCAGAAGGAACCTATCAAAATTGAGCAGATTGCCGTACGGCCAGCGATAACGTCTTTGTTGCGCGAGGTCAAAGTATTGCGTTCGGTTGAAGTCAGCGGCGTGACGGTGAACCAGAAAATGATCGGTTTTTTGGGGGCGATGACCAAATCGGGCGGTGATGAACCACAGGCGGTGCGCCTAGAACGTATTCAGTTGAACGCGATTCAACTGGATTTGGATGCAGTGAAGTGGGGTCCGTTGCGCGCGGACGTTAGTCTTGATGAGAAGACGCTGCAAAGTGTGGATGCCGGTAGCGAAGATGGAAAATTCAAACTGGAATTAAAACCCGGCAAAGATGGGCAGGATTTGGAAATCAATGCGAAACAATGGCAGCTCCCGATCAAGCCTTCGCTCGCGTTTACGCAATTGCAAGCACAGGGCAAGTTGCAGCAAAGTACATTGAATTTGCCAAGCTTTAACGGCAAGCTTTACGGTGGAACCCTGCAAGGAAAAACCAATCTGGATTGGTCGCGTGGCTGGAAGTTGAAAGGTGATTTCAAAACGACCGCCGTCGAAACCAAGGACATCGTCGCGCAATTGACCCATTCCGTCAGTGTCAGCGGTAAGTTATATGCGCAGGGTAATTTCAGTGCGCAGGCCAAAGAGGCCGCACAACTGGGTGACCATCTACAGAGCAATATCAAATTCGAATTGAAGCAGGGAATATTATATGGCTTCGATTTGGCGCAAGCAGTGAAGTCCTTGGGTACCAGCGGTACACGTGGTGGCCAGACACACTTTGATACCTTCAGCGGAACGCTCATCGTTTCCGGCAAGCAATACCAATTGCGTCAATTAAACATTGTGTCCGG
>JAHECG010000114.1 GCA_024641855.1 Betaproteobacteria bacterium
GCGATAAAACCTTCGAGAAGATTCTCACCTTCTCCGAGCAATTGGATATTCCAATTCATATCCATGTGCATGAGACGCGGGATGAAATTCAGCAAAGCTTGGCCGAACATCACCTCCGGCCCTTGGCGCGCTTGCACAACTTAGGCTTACTCAGCCCAAGTTTAATTGCTGCGCACATGGTGCACCTCACCGCCGACGAAATGGATCTGTGCGCCGAACGCGGCGTACAAATCGCCCACTGCCCGGTTTCAAATTTAAAACTCGGCAGCGGGATTGCGCCGCTCAACCAATGGATCGCTGCCAACATGGCCGTCGGCCTCGGCACAGACGGTGCCGCCAGTAACAATCGCCTAGATATGTTCAATGAGATGCGGATGGCCGCCCTGCTCGCCAAAGGCGTGAGTGGTGATGCTACCGTACTCCCAGCGCATCAGGCCTTAGCCATGGCAACCCTCCACGGCGCCAAAGCCTTGGGTTTGGAGCAAGAAATCGGCTCACTCAAAATCGGCAAGGCTGCGGACATGATTGCCATCGATCTATCATTGATTGAAACCGCCCCTTGCTACGATGTCGCTTCGCATCTGGTTTATGCCGCCGGGCGTGAACAGGTAACCGATGTCTGGGTGGCTGGGAAACGTCTGTTGCAAGACCGCACCCTCACCACGCTCGACCTACAAACCATTCGCGCACGTGCTGCGCATTGGCAAAACAAACTGAATGGCTAGCCGAGCCAAGCGCCAGCTTGTATCATCACCCCATGAACGCAGACGAACTCGAACTCCAAAAATTCTCCACCTTGGCCCACCGCTGGTGGGATCCCAATAGCGAATTCAAACCGCTACACGATATCAATCCGCTACGCCTGGATTACATCGACAGCCACGCCCATATTGCCGGCAAAAAAGTCATCGATGTCGGCTGTGGCGGCGGCATATTATCCGAAAGTATGGCCGCGCGCGGCGCCGACGTCACCGGCATCGACCTCGGTGAAAAACCGCTCAAAGTCGCCAAACTGCATTTGCTCGAAACCGGCCAAAAAGTCGATTACCGCTTAATCGCCGCCGAGGCCATGGCCGCAGAACAACCCGAGCAATTCGACGTCGTTACCTGCATGGAAATGCTGGAGCATGTTCCCGATCCAGCAAGCATCGTGCGCGCCTGTGCGCAAATGGTTAAGCCGGGCGGACACTTATTTTTCTCCACACTGAATCGCAATCCCAAGTCTTACTTGTTCGCTGTGATCGGTGCAGAGTATCTGCTCAACCTGTTGCCACGCGGCACCCACGACTACGCCAAGTTCATCAAGCCTTCCGAGTTATCGCGTTTTTGCCGCGATACCGGCCTCACCGTTACTGAAGTCATCGGCATGAGTTACAACCCCCTGAACAAAGTGTATTCACTAGGTCCTGATACCGCCGTCAACTACATGATCGCTGCGCGTAAAGATGCCTGAAGCCGTTGGCGCGGTACTGTTTGACCTGGATGGCACGCTGGCCGATACCGCTTTGGATTTAGGCTTTGCGCTCAATCAGCAGCGGCAACGGCATGGACTGGCCGCCTTGCCGCACACGGTAATTCGTCCGCAAGCCTCGCATGGCGCGCGCGGCTTGCTTAAGCTCGGTTTCAATGTCACGCCGGAGTCGCCCAATTTTTCCCAACTACGCGACGAATTTTTGCAACTCTACACACAACACATCTGCGATAACACCGTGCTATTCCCGGGTACTGAGGATTTGCTGCAAACGCTGGAAAAGCGTGGCATTCGCTGGGGCGTGGTCACCAACAAACCGGCGCGCTTCACGCTACCCTTGTTGCAAGCGTTAGACCTCGAACGAAGAGCCGCCTGCATCATCAGCGGCGATACCACTGCCAATTCCAAACCCCATCCCGAACCACTGCTCACCGCTGCGGCGCAAATTTGCGTGCAACCGACCGCATGCCTCTACGTCGGCGATGCAGAACGCGACGTCGAAGCCGCAGTCGCTGCGGGCATGCGCGCGCTGATTGCGAATTACGGCTATTTAGATACAACCGATCGCCCAGACACGTGGGGTGCGCATGGGCGCATCAACACGCCGCAAGAAATACTGCACCATCTCTAATCGCTACTGCACCGCGGGCAACAGTGCCGGCAACCGCTTAGTCAAAGTGCTACGCAAACTCGAGGCTTGTCCGCCCAAGGCAAAACCCAACAAATGACCGGCAGCATCTTCAAAGCGCGCAGCCAGACAAGTCTCTTGTGATTCCACAGACCACTGGCCCTGCGCATCGATTGGCGCCGGTGCGACTGTGATCGGCAACGCAGGCGTTTTCACCGCTACCGGCATCGCCGGATAAACCACGGGCGTTGACTGCCCGCTAAGCGTCGCGGCCAAAGCGCGCACCTGTTGCAACAAAGGCTGCACAAAAGGCAACACCAAACCCGATACTTCCGCGCAATCGCCAATCGCAAACACATTTGGGGCATTCGTTTGCAACAAGCGATCGACCACAATGCCACGCTCTGCCGCAATGCCCGCCTTCACAGCCATCTCGATGCGCGGACGAAGGCCTATAGCAGACAGCACGACATCGCTAGTCAACATACTGCCATCGTCTAAGGTCAGGGCAATTTCTTTGTTCTGCATCTCAACTGTGAGCGCCGTACACCCATAACGCCATTGAACCCCAGCCTGTTCCAGATTCGCTCCCAACTGTTGCGCAATCTCGGAAGGCAACAAGCGCTCTAACGGATAAGCCCCACGATGTACTACGGTGACCTGAAAACCCGCCGTAGCCAAATCATTGGCAAACTCACAACCAATCAAACCGCCGCCCAGAATCGTCACACTGCGCTTGCCCTCAAGCGCTGCACGAAATTCGCGATAGTCAGATAAATCATTCACACGATGAATCAACTCTGTTGCTTCTCCTTGCACCCCATGCGCGATCGGATCCGCCCCGACGGCCAATACCAGTCGGCTATACGCAATCGGGCCATGATCTGTCCTCACTTGCTGCGTCGTGACATCAATCCCCTGCACTTGCGTATGCGTCAAAACCTGTGCATTCAAGCTCACACCGATCTGCTCTGCGGTTTGGCTTTGCAGTTGATCCGGCGTTTTCCCCGTGGCAAACGCATTCGAAAGACTCGGCTTGGCATATACCGCGCCATCATCGGCCGTAATCAGCGTGACCGGCGCTTCGCGATCCAACTTGCGCAACTCGCGCAACAATCCATAGCCGGCCATGCCAGTGCCGATGATGACGATAGGTTCCATGCAGTTCTCCTTTAAGCAGCGATTTGTATCATTTCAAAGTCAGCTTTGGCTACACCACAATCGGGGCAAGCCCAATCTTCCGGAATATCTTGCCAACGCGTTCCCGGTGCAATGCCATCTTCCGGCAAGCCTTGTGCTTCGTCATAGATAAAACCGCAAACCACACATTCCCATTTACCTGTATTCATGATGATTTCCTTTTCAGTTAAATATCACTCGCTCTGCGAGCCTAAGCCCCTCTCTCCCACTTGTGGGAGAGAGCTAGGAGAGAGGGCAACAACCTGCATCAGGCCGCCTCTTGTTCAGTTCCAGATCCCACCACTTGTTCCGCACGTGCCCGGTAGTGATTAGCATGGCGCTCTTCAACCTTGGCCAGCGCCGCAAAACGCTTCTCGGCTTTAGCGACAATGGCGCGGAACTGATCCGCATGTTCCTTCGATTCCGCAATCTGCTCGTCGAATTCGGCCACCGCCGCTTGATTCCCTTCGACTTGCGCTTCGTGCCGAAACTTCGGATACATCTCAGTGTATTCATGCGTCTCACCGGCAATTGCGTATTCCAAACACTTAGTTGGACTCATAGTTGCCCGTGGGAACAACAGATCGGCATGGCCCAGCGCGTGTTGCACTTCCTGCGCCGCGGTTTCCTCAAAAATACGCGCCGATTCGATATCTCCAGCATCGCGACAGACCTTGGCGAAATGCAGATACTTGATATGCGCCATGGATTCACCGGCAAACGCGGCTTCTAAATTCTGGATCGTGATGGATGGCTGTTTCATTGCAATCTCCTTTTCAGTTGGGTCCCCAAGCACCGATTGCATGTGGACAGCCCAAATTCTGAAGAAAACCATTCAAACGATCCAATGAATCGTTTTTGTTAATTTAATCGATTTTTTCGATTACAATAAAAAGCATGACTAACCTCCCCTCCCTGCGCCAACTCGGCTACCTGGTCGCGCTCTCCCAACGCCTGAATTTCACCCAGGCGGCACAGGATTGCTTCGTCACCCAATCGACCCTCAGCGCCGGCATCATGGAACTGGAGTCCACGCTCAATGCGCGCCTGGTTGAGCGCGAACGCCACCGCGTCGTCATGACCGATCTAGGGCTGCAGATTGTCGAGCGCGCCCAAGCGCTCTTGGCTGCCGCAGAAGATTTGGCACAAACCGCCGCGCGCGCTGCCGATCCTTTGGCCGGCATGCTGCGGCTTGGCGTCATCCCCACCATCGCGCCATTTTTGCTGCCGACGGTTTTGCCGGAAATGCGCAAGCGCCATCCCGCTTTGCAGTTCGCCCTGCGCGAAGATCTCAGCGCCAATTTATTAAGCCGCCTGGAAAATGGCCAACTCGATTTCGCCCTGATCGCCTTACCCTTCGAGCTCGGCAATCTCATGTCACGCGAGCTGTTCAACGAAGAGCTTTGGTTAGTCTCACCACCCGGCAAGAAGCAACCCAAACGCCAGTCCATCGCCAATTTAGATTCAGAGCAATTACTGCTCTTAGAAGAAGGCCACTGCCTGCGTGGCCACACCCTCAGCGGCTGCGGCTTAACGCCACGCAGCAGTCATGCACCCGAAGCCACCAGCTTATTCACCTTGGTACAAATGATTGAAGAAGGCATGGGCATTGGACTACTGCCAGAAATGACCCTCCGCGCTGGACTACTGAAAAACAGCACGCTGATCGCTCAACCCTTCAGCGCCCCGGCACCTAAGCGCGGCATTGCCCTGGTCGCACGCGCCTCCACCTCGCGCCATGAGGCGTTTGACCAACTTTGTGAAGTCATCGTCGCGCAACATAGCCGTAGCCAAGCCACCAAATTGTCATCGCTCTCACGGCGCAAAAACACGCCACAAAAATAGCGCCAACTCTGCCTATAATGGTGATTAAGTTTCCCTTCTCATCACGAACCTTCTTCTTGGAGAACGCCCTGTGATCGCCCTCACCGTCAACGGCAAAAAAGTTCAAGTCGATGTCGCGCCCGATACACCCATCCTGTGGGTATTGCGCGACCATCTCGGTCTCACCGGCACCAAATACAGCTGCGGCATCGCGCAGTGCGGGGCCTGCACCGTGCATTTAAATGGTGAACCAATTCGCGCCTGCGTCACCCCGGTATCAGCAGCCGTCGGTAAAAAAATCCTCACCATCGAGGCTCTCAATTCCACCGTCGGCCGCGCAGTGCAAGCGGCCTGGGAAAGGCTGGAAGTGGTGCAATGCGGCTACTGCCAATCAGGACAAATCATGTCTGCCGTCGCCTTGCTCAGCCACAACAAAAAACCCAACGACGCCGATATCGACCAAGCCATGCACGGCAATCTGTGTCGCTGTGCCACCTATCAACGAATCCGTGCCGCGATTAAAGACGCTGCGCATCATTTAGTGTAAAGGGCGCGACATGAGCGAAATCAAAATCGTCAATGAAAGTCGTCGCCGTTTTTTGCAGGCCGGCGCGGGTCTCACCCTTGCCATCTATTTACCTGCCAGCCATGCCGCCGCGGCCGTCACTACAAAAGCCGAAGCAACAGCGCCAGCCACCCCCACGCTCTTTGAGCCCAATGCCTTCGTACGCATCACCGAAGACAATACCGTCACCGTCATCGCCAAACATTTGGAAATGGGCCAAGGCACCTACACCGGCCTCGCCACCTTGGTGGCAGAAGAACTCGATGCCGCTTGGGCGCAAATCAAAATCGAAGGCGCGCCCGCAGACGCCAAGCGCTACAACAATTTGCTGTGGGGGCAAGCGCAGGGCACCGGCGGCAGCACCTCCATGGCCAATTCATTTGAGCAAATGCGCCGTGCTGGTGCTACGGCGCGCACCCTGCTGATTGCCGCCGCTGCTGAAACATGGCAAGTGCCCGCGAAAGAAATCAAGATCAAAAATGGCATCGTGAGTCACGCTGCATCCAAACACCAAGCCCGCTTCGGCGAACTCGCCACCAAAGCCGCCACCCTGCCCACGCCCGAACCTGAAGACATTCAACTCAAAGACCCCAAAGATTTCGTCTACATCGGTAAACACGTACCACGCAAAGACAGCAAAGCCAAAGTGAATGGCAGCGCGCAGTACACCAGCGACGTCAAACTGCCCGGCATGTTGATCGCCGTGGTGGCGCACCCACCGCGCTTTGGTGCCACCGTTAAAAAAGTGGATGCCAAGGCCACACGCGCCATCAAAGGCGTCACAGAGGTTATCATCATCCCCAGCGGCGTTGCCGTGCTGGCCCAAGACACTTGGACCGCGC
>JAHECG010000038.1 GCA_024641855.1 Betaproteobacteria bacterium
GCCGTGTTGGAAAAAGGGTGTGTCGGCGAGACTTACAATATTGGTGGCTGCAACGAGATGGCGAACATCGATGTGGTGAAAGCCGTATGTGCGCTTTTAGATGAACTAAAACCTGCGGCTAACCCCTATGCATCGTTGATCACCTACGTGAAAGACCGCGCCGGTCATGATCGACGCTACGCCATTGATGCGCGCAAGATTGAGAGCAAGCTCAATTGGCGGCCAAGCGAGACCTTTGAAAGTGGCATCCGCAAAACCGTGCAGTGGTATCTTGATAACCAAAGCTGGGTTGAGCATGTAGTGAGCGGCGAATATCAAAACTGGGTAGATAAACAATATAAAGGCGGCCAAGCATGAAAGGCATCATCCTCGCCGGTGGTTCTGGCACGCGACTTTATCCGGTCACGCAAGCGGTATCCAAGCAGTTATTGCCCGTGTACGACAAGCCGATGATCTACTATCCGCTGACGACGCTGATGTTGGCCGGCATCCGCGATATCCTGATCATCTCCACGCCGCAAGACACGCCGCGCTTTGAGCAGTTGCTGGGCAATGGCGGCCAGTGGGGTTTGGCTATTTCGTATGCCGTGCAACCGAAACCGGAAGGCATTGCGCAGGCTTTCATCATCGGTGCGGAATTTATTGGCAATGATCCTTGCGCTTTAGTGCTGGGCGATAATATTTTCTATGGGCACGAGTTGGCGGATGATCTCAAGCAAGCGGCTACTAAATCAACCGGCGCTACCGTGTTTGCTTACCCTGTGACCGATCCAGAGCGCTATGGCGTAGTGGAATTCGACGCAACGGGAAAGGCGATTTCGATCGAAGAAAAACCCACGGCACCGAAATCGCGCTATGCCGTTACCGGCTTATATTTCTACGATAGTCAGGTGGTCGAGATTGCGCGCAATTTAAAACCGTCGGCGCGCGGGGAAGTGGAAATCACCGACGTTAACCGTGTTTATTTGGCGCAGGGTGCGCTGGACGTACAAGTCATGGGGCGCGGTATGGCGTGGCTGGATACGGGGACACATGAATCCTTGCTCGAAGCGTCGCAATTCATTCAGACGATTGAGCGCCGCCAAGGACTGAAAATTGCCTGCCCAGAAGAAATTGCTTTCCGAATGGGGTATATTTCTGCCCGGCAAGTCGAACAGCTCGCCGAAGTTCTAGGGAAAAGTGGGTACGGTGCCTACCTGCGTGCTCTGTTATCGGGCCATGTTTTTTAACTTAAGAGTTTGCTTACTATGAATAAAATTGCGCTAATTACTGGGATTACCGGGCAAGATGGTGCCTACCTCGCCGAATTTCTTTTGAATAAAGGCTATGAGGTGCACGGCATTAAACGTCGTAGTTCGCTCTTCAATACCGACCGCATTGATCACCTCTACCAAGACCCACATATGGCAGGGCGCAAATTCGTTTTGCACTATGGTGATATGACCGACTCCAGCAGTTTAATTCGCATCATCCAACAAGTGCAGCCGGACGAGATTTATAACTTGGCGGCCCAAAGCCATGTGGCCGTGTCGTTTGAGGAGCCGGAATACACGGCTAACTCCGATGCGCTGGGTCCGCTACGCGTATTGGAGGCGATCCGCATTTTGGGTCTGGAGAAAAAGACCCGTTTCTACCAAGCATCCACTTCAGAACTGTTCGGTAAAGTACAGGAAATCCCGCAACGCGAGACCACACCGTTTTACCCGCGCTCTCCCTATGCCGTGGCCAAGCTCTACGCTTATTGGATTACCGTCAATTATCGCGAAGCCTATGGTATGTATGCCTGCAACGGTATTTTGTTTAACCACGAATCGCCGGTACGCGGCGAAACCTTCGTCACGCGCAAAATCACCCGCGCCTTGGCACGTATCAAACTCGGCTTGCAGGACAGCCTCTACCTCGGCAATTTGGATGCAAAGCGTGACTGGGGTCACGCTAAAGATTATGTAGAAATGCAGTGGCTGATGTTGCAGCAAGACCAACCTGAGGATTTCGTGATCGCCACCGGCGAACAGCAAAGCGTGCGCGACTTCGTGAATGCGGCGGCTGATGAATTGGGTATGAAAATTCGTTGGGAAGGTATCGGTGTGGATGAGAAGGGATACAACGAAAAAGGCGATTGCATCGTTGCCGTTGATCAGCGCTATTTCCGGCCGACCGAAGTGGAAACGCTGCTGGGTGACCCGAGTAATGCAAAAAATAAATTAGGTTGGGTGCCAAAAGTCACATTTAAAGAACTCGTGGCGGAAATGGTGCGCGAAGACTTGAAGGCGGCGGAGCGTGATGAGCTGGTGAAAAAACATGGCTTTTCCACCTTCGATTATCACGAGTGACGTGATGGATCGTAACGCAAAAATCTATGTGGCCGGGCATCGGGGCCTGGTCGGCTCCGCGCTGATGCGGCGCTTGCAGGCCGGCGGTTATGGCAATCTCATCACGCGTGGCCATTCGGAGCTTGATTTAACCGATCAGCAAGCAGTCCGGCAGTTTTACACGGCAGAAAAACCCGACTACGTGTTCGTCGCGGCAGCCAAGGTCGGTGGCATCCATGCCAATAATGCCTATCCGGCGGATTTCATCTATCAAAACCTGATGATCGAGTGCAACTTGATCCATGGCGCCTATCGGCAAGACGTGAAGAAGCTGTTGTTCCTCGGTTCCACCTGCATCTTTCCTAAGCTCGCACCGCAGCCGATGAAAGAAGAACACCTGCTGACGGGGTCGCTCGAGCCGACCAATGAACCCTATGCCGTCGCCAAGATTGCCGGAATCAAAATGTGCTCGTCCTACAATCGGCAATACGGCACCAATTTCATGAGCGTGATGCCAACCAACCTCTATGGCATTAACGACAACTATCATCCGCAGGATTCGCATGTATTGCCGGCATTGATTCGGCGCATGCACGAAGCCAAGGCGCGTGGCGACAAGCAGGTAACTGCGTGGGGCACTGGCAACGCGCGGCGTGAATTTCTGTCGAGCGACGACATGGCCGATGCCTGTGTGTTTCTCATGGAGCGCTTCGATGCCAAGGACTTGGGCGAATTCATCAACATCGGGGTCGGCTATGATCTGACTATTCGCGAGGTGGTGGAGCTGGTGGCAAAAGTGGTGGGCTTTAACGGCGCATTGCTGTTTGACACCAGTAAGCCGGATGGTCCGCCGCGCAAGTTGGTGGATAGTGGGCGCTTGGCTGCCCTGGGTTGGAAGCCCAAAGTTGCGTTGGAAGATGGCTTGCGCGCGGCCTACCAGGATTTCTTGCGTCAACTCGAAGCGGGTACCGTGCGGCTTTGAGTGTGTGGTATGAAAACTGAAATCCAACCGCCGCAAAAAACCTGGTACTTGGTCTACACCAAGCCACGTCAGGAAGTTCTGGCGCAAGAGAACCTAGTGCGCCAAGGGTATGCCGTATACCTGCCACAGGTACGCCTGATGCGCAAACGCCAAGGGCGACAAGTAGCGATAATCGAACCGCTGTTTCCACGCTATCTCTTCATCTATCTCGATACTCAAAAAGATAACTGGGGGCCGATCCGCTCTACTTTCGGCGTGGCTTCATTGGTGCGCTTCGGTAGCGAACCCGCCAAGGTGCCGGATGAGTTTGTCGCGCACCTCAAGGCGCAAGAAGGGCTGGAGGGCTTACACGAGTGGGCAGAGTCCAAGATAACTGTTGGCGACCGGATGCGCGTCACGGAAGGGCCGCTCAAGGGCTATGAAGGGATACTCCTCGCCCAAAGCGGACAAGACCGTGTGATGCTGTTGCTGGATATGCTGGGCAAGGAAGTTCGTACACATTTGTCAACCGATAAAATTGAGCCAGCTGATCGTTAATTTCCATCTTTCACCTTGATTCAATTACGTATTCAGGTATAGTGTTCACAAAATGAACACTACTCCAGACCCAGACGATGCGCGCACGCTCGAAATCTTGGATATCGTCCAAAATAACGAGCAGGTCAGCCAAAGACACCTAGCGCGCCAGTTGGGTGTGGCGCTGGGCTTGGCGAATTCCTACCTCAAGCGTTGCATCAAAAAGGGCTGGGTCAAAGTCCAGCAAGCCCCCGCTAATCGTTATCTTTATTACCTTACACCAACTGGTTTTTCTGAAAAAAGTCGGCTAACTGCTGAATATTTAAGCAGCTCGCTGGGCTTTTATCGAGAGGCTGGAGATTCCTGCTCACGCTTATTCGATCAGTGCGAACAATATGGCTTATTACGCATATTGCTGTGCGGTGTATCTGAAGTAACGGAAATAGCCACCTTGCGCTCGTTGGGGCGCGAGGTGGTGATTGTTGGGATTTATGAACCGGAAAGCGAACACAAGAAATTTGTTGGCCGTCCCGTTTGGCACGAACTTTCAGATTGTATTGAACATGATGTTCGGGTGTTAACCGTCATCAAGGGCGCTGCAAAGCACTATGTACAGTTACGAAAGATTAATGATGGTATTCCTGTGCTGGTTCCCGATGTGTTGCGGGTAGAGTTAAGTAACGAGTGATTTAAACGCGCCCGAATTGTCTCGGGCGCAACAGGTTTTATTCAAGCTGTGCTCGGGCGCAAAAGTGCCTAGCATGGCGGTAGCGTGCCTGAGCGAAATATTTCGTGGGCGTAAATCCAGATACATCCAGGACAATCAACGGATTCAAGTGCATTAAATGTTGATTAAATAAATGACTTCCACAACAATCTATAAATGGCCTACAAATTTTCGGGCCTGCTCACCCAGGATGGTGCACAGCAGCGAAGTTTAAAGAGGTCGAGCCGCTTTTCTGAAAGCGAATATTGGGAATTCAGAGGTTATGATTCATCATCTGGCAATAGCGAATAAATCATCATACGACTGGCATAGCGATGAAAAAAATTCTTGTAACGGGGGCTGATGGTTTCATCGGTTCTCATTTGGTTGAGGCGCTAGTACGGCAGGGCTATACCGTGAAAGCTTTCGTACTATATAACTCATTCAACTCTTGGGGGTGGCTAGACCAATGCGCTCTTGATGTGAAGGGTCATTTTGAAGTGTTTGCGGGTGATATCCGTGATCCACATGGGGTAAAGGAGGCGATGAAAGGTTGTGACGCGGTGTTGCATCTGGCCGCCCTCATCGCTATCCCCTACTCCTACCACTCACCCGACACCTATGTTGATACCAATGTCAAGGGCACGCTGAATGTACTGCAAGCAGCTCGCGAACTTGGTGTTAAGAAGGTCGTGCATACCTCAACGAGTGAGGTCTATGGCACTGCGCGCTTTGTACCAATTACCGAAGAACACCCTTTGCAAGGACAGTCCCCATACTCGGCCACCAAGATCGCGGCCGATCAGTTGGCTTACTCGTTCTATGCGTCCTTCGGGCTGTCGGTGGTAATTGCTCGTCCCTTTAACACCTACGGTCCACGTCAGTCGGCTCGAGCTGTGATTCCGACCATCATTACCCAAATCGCCAATGGCCGGCGGCAGATCAAGCTTGGCTCAGTGTCGCCCACGCGAGATTTTAACTTTGTGCAAGACACGGTGGCGGGCTTTATTGCCGCGATGAGTTCCGAAAAAGGTTTGGGCGAGGTAGTAAATTTTGGCAGCAATTTTGAGATTTCTATCGGCGATACAGCCCAATTGATTGCTGAAGCCATGAATACCGATATAGAGATTGTCACGGACGAAGTGCGTATGCGCCCCGAAAACTCAGAGGTTGAACGTTTGTGGGCCGATAACGCTAAAGCCAAGCAACTATTTGGTTGGCAACCCATTTATGGCGGTCGTGAGGGATTCATGCGTGGCCTGGTAGAAACCGCGGAATGGTTCGCACAACCTGATAATCTGCGCGGCTACAAGGCGGATATCTATAATCTTTGAGCGCGCCGTGAGTAAATCATTCACTCTTGCGGAAAAAGTTGTTGCAGCTATACGCACCGTCGTCGGTGTGGGGCCTGTGAAACTGCATGAACCCAGCTTTACTGGCAACGAATGGCTGTATCTCAAAGAGTGTCTCGACTCAACCTTTGTCTCTTCGGTGGGCAAGTTTGTTGATCGCTTTGAGGGCGAACTGGCAACCTTCACTGGTGCCAAGCACGCAGTTGCCGTCGTCAATGGCACGGCAGCATTGCACATCGCGTTGAAGCTTGCGGGTGTGAAAGCCGGTGATGAGGTGCTGATCCCCGCTCTGACATTTGTCGCCACAGCCAATGCTGTGACCTATTGTGACGCCACGCCGCATTTTATCGATTGCGAGGCGCGAACTTTGGGCGTCGACGTAGAAAAATTGCGCGATTACCTCATCAACCATACCGAACAGCGTACCGGTCAGTGCGTCAACCGTGTCAACGGGCGAGTTATCCGAGCCATGGTGCCCATGCACACCTTTGGCCACCCAGTTGAACTGGATGAACTGCTGGCCGTGGCTCACGATTTCAACCTTGCGTTGGTCGAAGATGCAGCTGAGTCCTTGGGTAGTTACTATCATGGTCAGCACACCGGCACCTTCGGGCTGATGGGTACGCTGAGTTTTAATGGCAACAAGACCATCACAACTGGTGGTGGTGGCGCAATTCTTACTAATGATATAGATCTCGCACGTCATGCTAAGCACCTGACCACCACCGCCAAGATGCAGCATGCCTGGGAGTACCGCCATGACGAAGTGGGTTATAACTATCGTATGCCCAATCTGAACGCGGCATTAGGTTGTGCCCAGTTGGAGCAATTACCAATGATGCTTGCCGCAAAAAGGGGATTGTTTAAGCGTTACCAGTTGGCATTTGCGTCAGTGAGGGGCGCGAAACTGGTGGTTGAGCCCGAGCAATGTCAAAGTAATTACTGGCTACAAACGTTGTTGCTGGACGCCGATCAAGTGAATCAGCGCGACCTTATATTGGAAACCACCAATGACGCTGGTTTTATGACGCGCCCCGCCTGGATTTTGATGCAGGAGTTAACGCCGTTCAAGGATTGTCCGCATATGGATTTGGCGGGCGCGCAATCGCTGTCGCAGCGCTTGATTAATATACCGAGTAGCTCAGGTCTAGTTCCTGTTGCCTCATGCGCAAACCCAATCTGATCCTGATCGGTGCCGGCGGCCACGCTCGCGCGTGCATCGATGTGATCGAGCAGCATGACCAATACCGGATTGCGGGGCTGGTCGGCCTAGCAGAGGAAGTACATGTCCAACACCTTGGTTATTCCGTTATTGCCACGGACTATGATTTGCCGGAACTGGCCAAAGAGTATCCATATGCCTTCATTGCCGTGGGCCAGATTTGGTCCCCAGACAGCCGCATGCGCCTGTATCAGCAGGCCACTGAGCTCGGGTTCCAGCTACCAGCCATCATCGCGCCGACAGCTCATGTCTCCCGTCACGCCACTATTGGCGCAGGCAGCATCGTGATGCACGGTGCCATCGTCAATGCTGGCGCAAGGGTGGGTATCAACTGCATCATCAACACGCGTGCGCTGCTTGAGCATGACGCGATAGCCGAAGACCACTGCCACATCTCCACGGGAGCCATCCTGAATGGAGGTGTGTGCATTGGTGCAGGCGGTTTTGTGGGCAGTGGCAGCATCATTAAAGAAGGCGTTACGCTTGGGAAAGGCTGCGTGGTGGGGATGGGTCTCTCGGTGCGGCACAACCAAGCGGACCACACTCGATTTGTGGGTAACGATAAAACATGAAAAACCGAACGCTCATCATCGCCGAAGCTGGAGTCAACCACAACGGTGATCTTGAGTTGGCTAGGCGCTTGATCGATGCGGCAGCCCAAGCTGGTGTGGATCTCGTTAAGTTCCAGACCTTCAACGCTAATCGCCAAGTCACGCGTACCGCCATTAAAGCGGACTACCAGAACCACACCACGGACAGCAAAGAATCCCAGTACGAAATGCTTCGCCGTCTGGAACTCACCGCTGACATGCACAATGAACTCATCGCACACTGCGCGGCGCGGAACATCGGCTTTTTCTCTACCGGTTTTGATGTCGGGAGCGTCGATCTTCTGGTGAGCTTAGGTCAGGATCGCTTCAAGATTCCTTCCGGCGAGATCACCAATTTGCCGTACCTGCGCCATATTGGCCAACTCGGCAAGGATGTCATTCTCTCCACTGGTATGGCGACGATAGGCGAGATTGAGGCGGCAATCGACGTACTTGAGCAAGCCGGCACGCCGCGTGCCAACATTACGGTGCTGCATTGCACCACCGAATACCCTACGCCCATGGCCGAAGTGAATTTGCGCGCCATGCAGAGCATTCATACGACCTTTGGCGTAGCGGTGGGATATTCCGACCACACGCCCGGCATTGAGGTGGCGATTGCCGCTGTCGCATTAGGCGCTTCTGTTATTGAGAAACACTTTACGCTGGATCGCAACTTTCCTGGCCCTGATCACAAGGCTAGCCTAGAGCCCGAAGAACTTAAGGCTATGGTCGCAGCAATTCGCAATATTGAAATCGCGTTGGGCGATGGCATAAAACAGCTAACCCCGAGTGAAGCCAGGAACAAACCTATAGTCCGTAAATCGTTGGTGGCAAGTCAAAAAATTAAAGTAGGGGAGGTCTTCAGCGTACAAAACATCACAACCAAGCGGCCTGGCACGGGTATTTCCCCAATGCGCTGGGATGAAGTCATTGGCCACCCCGCGCCTCGCGATTTTTCAGCAGATGAGTTGATCGAACTATGACACGCAAGATTTGTGTCATCACAGGCACTCGTGCCGAGTACGGCCTGCTACGCTGGGTCATGCAAGGCATCAAAGACGATTCAGACCTTGCGCTGCAAGTGATCGCTACTGGCATGCACTTATCACCTGAATTTGGCCTCACCTATCGCGAGATTGAGCAAGATGGATTTCAAATCGACCGCAAGGTCGAAATGCTGACCAGCTCAGACACACCGGCGGGCATCTCCAAGTCCATGGGTTTGGGATTGATTGGGATTGCTGACGCTTTGCAGGAGTTGAGTCCGGATTTGATTATCGTGCTCGGCGACCGCTTTGAGATTTTTGCAGCGGTGGCGGCAGCCTTGGTGGCTCGTATACCAGTTGCCCATTTGCATGGTGGGGAAGCCACGGAAGGTGCTTTTGATGAAGCACTACGTCACTCGATCACCAAGATGTCACACCTGCACTTCGTGGCAGCGGAAGAATACCGCCAGCGCGTGATTCAGTTAGGGGAGTCACCTGAACGGGTGTTTCTGGTAGGTGGATTGGGTATTGATAACATCAAACGCCTGAAGCTTCTTGATCGCGCAGAATTGGAGGCCTCGCTTGGGTTTACGCTCGGACAAAAAAGCCTACTCGTTACCTTTCACCCAGTTACGCTTGATACGGTATCCAATGTAGATCAGATGACAGAACTACTGGCTGCATTGGCCGAGCTGCAGGATACGCAGCTAATTTTTACCATGCCGAACGCAGATACCGATGGCCGGGTGCTGATAAGCATGGTTGAGCAATTCGTAGCACAGCATGCCAATGCGCGCGCTTATACATCCCTTGGGCAATTGCGCTACTTGTCGTGTATTGCCCATGTCGATGGCGTAGTAGGTAATTCTTCCAGTGGTTTGATCGAAGCCCCGAGTTTCAGGAAAGGGTCGATCAACATCGGCGATCGCCAGCGGGGGCGTCTACAGGCGGCGAGCGTAATCAATAGTGCGCCGATTCGACAAAATATCGCGGCTGCCTTGACAAGGCTTTACGACGCTGATTTTCAAGCGGGGTTGAGTCGGGTATACAACCCCTATGGTGAGGGTGGTGCTAGCGAGAAAGTGGTTGAAACCATTAAGCACTTTGCAATTGATGATATAGCCAAGAAGACTTTTTATGATTTACCTGCATCTTTTCTTGGGGCGCAATAAGTGAGCGCCTCAGAAGAAGTCTGGCGCCAGGCCATCCTCCCCGCCAATGTTAGCATTCAGCAAGCGATCCGCAATCTCGATCAGGTTGCGATCAAGATTGTCTTGGTGGTCAATGAAGCTGGAGAGCTAGAGGGCACGATTTCCGACGGCGATATAAGGCGCGGCTTACTCAAGGGGTTGGATCTCAATAGCCCAATCGCAAACGTCATCCGACGAAATCCGTTGGTCGTGCCACCTGAGATGGGGCGTGACATGGTTATGCAACTCATGGTTGCGAATAAAATCCAGCAGGTCCCTGTAGTCGATGAGTTTCGCCATGTCGTGGGGCTGCATCTGTGGGATGAAATTACTTCGCCGCCAACGCGTTCCAATCTAATGATCGTGATGGCCGGTGGGATGGGCACACGGCTCCTTCCGCACACGGAAAATTGCCCTAAACCCCTGTTGCCGGTTGCGGGAAAACCGATACTGGAACACATCATCGAGCGTGCCAAATTGGATGGCTTCACCCACTTTGTGCTGGCTATTCATTACCTGGGCCAAATGATTGAGGATTACTTCGGCAATGGCGAGCGCCTAGGTGTGCGGATCGATTACCTGCGTGAACAGTCCCCCTTGGGTACGGCGGGCGCCCTGGGTTTGCTCAATCCACTGCCTAGCATCCCGTTTGTGGTCACCAACGGCGATGTTATTACCGATATTCGCTACGGTGAACTGCTCGATTTCCACATCCGCCACGACGCTGCCGCCACCATGGCCGTACGCGTACATGAATGGCAGCATCCTTTTGGCGTAGTGCAGACCCAAGGCGTTGAAATTGTCGGCTTCGAGGAAAAACCTGTAGCCCGCAGCCATATCAATGCGGGCGTTTATGCACTGGATCCGGATGCTCTCAGCGTCTTGAACGCTGATGTTCACTGTGATATGCCCACTCTGTTTGAACGCTTGCAGTTAAAGGCCAAACGCACGGTGGCGTATCCAATGCATGAACCTTGGTTGGATGTGGGTAGGCCAGATGATTTGAATCGTGCAAATTCCGAGAATAGCAATTAACCATGAAGACGAACTGAAAAATGGACAAGATCAAGTACCCTCAACCCATCGATTTAACGCCATTCGCAAAAGACAACAAAAATCCAGATGCATTCTATGGGTTGCCACCAGTGGTCGCCTACTGCAAAAAATGTGTGATATCCAACCAGCGTCCAAATTCCGCAGTTGAATACAAACACACCAGGGATAGCAAGAAGGCCACGATCCATTTTGATGAGCTTGGTGTTTGTGATGCCTGTAATTTCGCTGAGCGCAAACGGCATAGAATCGATTGGGTTGACCGCGAAAAGCAATTGCGTGAGCTTTGCGAAAAAAATCGAAAGAGCGACGGTTCCTACGACTGCATCGTTCCGGGGTCAGGAGGAAAGGATAGCTTTTATGCATCCCATATCTTAAAAACAAAATATGGAATGCATCCGCTTACGGTGACTTGGGCGCCCCATGTGTATACCGAATGGGGTTGGAAAAACTTTCAGTCATGGCTTCATGCGGGGCACGATAATTATTTGATGACCCCGAATGGGCGCGTCCATCGATTGTTGACACGGCTTTCGACGGAGTTACTTTTCCACCCATTTCAGGCGTTCATGTTTGGGCAGAAAGCACTAGCCCCGAAAATGGCGCTATTGTTCAATATCCCCCTCGTTTTTTACGGTGAAAATGAGGCCGAATATGGAAACCCAATTGGTGATACAGATACTGCAAAACGGGACTGGTCCTATTTCGCGGCCGAAAATCAATCCAAGATTTATCTCGGGGGTGTTTCTGTGGCGGATATGAAGTCTCAATTCGGGGTCGATCAGAGTGATCTACTACCCTATTTACCCGCTAATCCGAATCAGATAGCGGAAAAGAATATTGAAGTGCATTACTTAGGCTACTACCTGAAATGGCACCCGCAGGCCTGTTACTACTATGCCGTCGAGCATGGTGGCTTTGTGGCTTCGCCTGAGCGCACTCCAGGCACTTATTCAAAATATAACAGTATTGACGACCGTATTGATGATCTTCACTACCTAACGACAGGGATTAAGTTTGGCATAGGTCGTGCGAGTTATGATGCAGCACAAGAAATTCGTTCTGGAGATATCAACCGGGAGGAAGGCGTGGCTTTGGTGAAGCGTTTTGACCATGAGTATCCAGAACGCTTTGCAGAAGAAATGTTCAGATATCTTAGTTTGACCGAGAAGGAATTTCCGGAAGCAAGCAAGATGTTCGAAAACCCAATCATGGATCGTGAGTATTTTCGATTGCTCACAGATCATTTCCGCTCTCCCCATCTGTGGTACCAAGAAAACGGTGAGTGGAGGTTGCGTCACGCGGTATGGCGCGAAAATAACGAGTAATTCTCCGTGGGAAATATTCGCCTTATTGCGCGCCTCGATATTAAGGGCCCTAACCTGATTAAGGGTATCCACTTGGAAGGCCTGCGCGTCATGGGTTCGCCGAGTGAATACGCCTTGCGCTACTACCTGCAGGGCGCCGATGAGTTGATCTACATGGATTGTGTGGCTAGCCTTTATGGCCGAAATCACTTGGGTGATATCGTCAGGTCAGCGGCGAAAGACATTTTCGTACCCATGACGGTGGGGGGCGGTATTCGATCCGTAGAAGACGCAACACAGATTCTGCGCGCCGGCGCTGACAAAGTGGCAGTCAATACCGCTGCGGTTTCAAATCCACAACTCATCACCGAGATTGCGCGCCGCTTTGGTAGCCAGTGCATGGTCCTTTCCATCGAGGCTAAGCAAGTCGGCCCCGATCGTTGGGAAGTATTCACGGATAACGGTCGTGAGCGCACCGGTCAGGATGTAATCGACTGGGTAAAGCGCGGCGTGGCGATGGGTGCCGGTGAGATTTTGCTCACCTCAGTGGATCGCGAAGGGACACGTAAAGGCTTTGATATTGCACTGGTCAAGGCAGTGTCGGCAGAAGTTGCAGTGCCAGTCATCGCCAGCGGCGGCATGGGTAAGCCAGAAGATTTGTTGACAGTTGTTGGCGAGGGCGGTGCTGATGCCGTGGCCATGGCTGACATTTTGCATTACAAGCGCGCGGAGATAGGTGACATAAGAACAGTAGCAAAAATTGCAGGATTAGGCGTGAGGTATTATGAGCACTCCTGAAGTCACGGTGATTGATTACGGCGTAGGTAATTTGCTGAGCGTGCAGCGTGCGCTTGAACATTGCGGCGCAAAAGTTATTTTGACTGCTGAACCCGAGCAAATTCTTGCCGCTGGTCGCGTGTTACTCCCTGGGGTTGGCGCCTTTGACAATGGAATGCAGGCTTTGGAGCGATTAGGCTTAGTTCCGGTCATCCACCAGCTTGCTCTGCAAAAAACTCCTCTGCTCGGTATATGTCTGGGGATGCAGCTTTTGCTTGAGGAAAGTGAGGAGTACGGCCTAACTTCAGGATTGGGGCTTATTCCTGGTCGGGTAATCCCTATTCCAAACACATCCACAGAGGGACGCTTTCAGAAAATTCCACATGTAGGCTGGAATGCGCTTGTTTTGCCTACTGCAGATGCCGCGTGGAAAGGAACGATACTACAAACCGTTGTACCAGGCGATGCCGTCTATTTTGTGCATTCGTTTATGGCTAAGCCGAAAAACGAAATGCATTTGGTTGCGAACTGCTTATACGGGGGAGTACCAATACCTGCGGTCTTAGTAAATGGCAATATAAGTGGATGTCAATTCCATCCCGAGAAAAGTGGAGAGGTTGGTCTCAGAATATTAAGAGAATTTCTTTCCCAATGAGAATTCTTGCTCTTATACCGGCTAGAGCAGGATCAAAGAGATTGCGCGGGAAAAACATCCGAATATTGGGCGACAAACCTCTAATCTCCTGGAGTATTGATGTTGTAATCGGAATGCCGGACATCGTTGATATCATGGTTTCAACGGATGCTTCACATATTGCCGAAGTAGCGAAGCATGCAGGTGCACTAGTACCATGGTTGAGACCTGATGAGTTGGCCAGCGACACGGCATCGTCAGTTGATGTTGCAATTCATGCGCTGGATTGGTATGAAAGTGAAAAAGGGCCAGTTGATGGCCTGCTGTTATTGCAGCCAACTTCGCCTTTTCGCACACGCGAAACAGTATCACGGGGAATAACACTGTTTGGTGAGCGGAAATGCTCTGTTATCGGGGTGTCAGAAGTACAAGTTCATCCTGCGCGCTGCTTTTGCATTGTTGGGAACACGCTTAATTCAATCTGTAAAATCGAAGCAAAAGAGACTCAACCAGCCTTTGCAGCAAACGGCGCGTTCTATCTTATCTCCCCCAGTGCTTTGCGAAAAACGAAGTCATTTCTAGTGGCAACGACGGTTCCCATGATTATGAAAAGTCCTCGTGAATGTCTAGACATCGACACAGAATGGGACTGGTGGATAGCTGAAAATTTAGTATGAGAGTAAGTAGAGTCGATTGCAATTGAAGCGATAGTTGTTTGGCGAGTTAGCGTAACTGAAAGGATAAAGTATTTTGACGAGAAATTATGAGGCTATGTGGCAGACTTGGGATGCGATACGGTTGGCTGTTGGAAATCGAAAGGCTTATCTGTATGGAAGGTCGGAAGACTGGGTTCACAAAGCAATCGAGAAGCTTCCAAATGGGTTGATTGGTATTGTCGACAGAGAGAGTGAGTATCACGGACAGATATATAAAGGTCTACCTGTTATGCCACTTGAAAGTATCGCATCAATCCAGGAATGTTATTTTATTATCACAGCTGGTGATTTTGATGGAATAGTTGAAAATTTAATGGAACGCGGGTTAAAGCCGGGCCAGGACTTTAGTTGTTCGCCAGATTTTCGTGACTATCGAGTGCTTGCTCAAATTAAGGCTCATAAAGCTAATATACTATTATCTTCTTCTGATTATAACGACACGAAAAGAGCTCGCGGCAGTAAAAATGGTGGTGGGCTGTTCGTTCTAGAAACACCCTCCGGCAAAATGAAAAGAGTAGTGACTGGTTCGTTTCGGCAATTCGAGAGAAGCGGTGAATTTATCTACGCAGTTGAATATGTTGAGAAGGCGTTAGTAAAGTTCGATTTGAATTTTAATATTGTTGCGAAGGTCGCTCTTGGCAAACCAAATTTTTGTGGGCTCGCCATCAATAATGAAGACAAATTACTATATTTGGCTAATGCAGGAAGTGATGAGATTTGTACATTTAATTTAGAGACGTTGGCAGAAGTTGGTAGAAGAAAATTTCATACAAATGGTTTAGGCTCGGAACATCATATTAATGATCTCTGTTTTAATGGTGGAATCCTATATTGCACATATTTTTCATATTGTGGGGGATTTAAGAGAGGGATTTTCGATGGTGGAGTTTCAGCTGTTGATGTCAGCAATCCAGAATCAATTCCGACACAGTTAATCAGTAATCTTTGGAAGCCCCATACGCCAAAAATCATAGATGGAAAATTAGTCGTCCTCGATTCTATGCGGGGTTATTTGTTATCTGGGTCACCTAGGCCGATAGCGAAATTTCCTGGATTTACCCGTGGAATGTTTAAGCATCAGCAATTTTGGGCCATCGCTCAAAGTGAGGACATGTATATAACAGATCGAATGGCTTCGACCGACGAAGCCATCGTCCTGAATTCGGGTGTGTATATATTTGATGAACAATCGCGAGGATCATATTTCTATCCGACTCAAGAGATTATGAATATCCATTGCCTAGCCAACTTTGTAGCCCAATAAAATGATCGATTACTTTCCAGCTCTCCCGCCTTTGTCCGATAGCGAACAGGAGCTCATCAACTTGAAAGTTGATATCGATTCGAAATATAAGCTACCAAAGAAAGTGACCTACTGTACCAGATGCGTAATTTCCAATCAGCGCCCGAGAATTACCTTTGATTCTGAGGGTGTGTGCAGTGCGTGTAGGTATTGGGAGAGAAAGAAGACTTTAATCGACTGGGGCGCACGGGAAAGAGAACTGCAGGATTTATGTGATCGATATCGTCGAACTGATGGTGCATTCGATGTATTGGTGCCTTCAAGTGGCGGAAAAGATAGCGTTTATGTGGCGTGGGAACTTAAGACGAAGTACGGTATGCATCCATTGACCATGACATGGGCCCCCCACATGTATACCGAAATTGGTATCAGAAACTTTCAGGCACAAGTTCATGCTGGTCTTGACAACGTGTGTTACACGCCGAATGGGATTGTTCATCGGAAGATGACCAGGTTGTCGACAATAGACATCGGGGATCCATTCCAACCATTTATATATGGGCAAACGTATCTCCCTTTGAGAGTGGCGTTAAATTACGGGATTGAACTTGTTATGGATGGAGAGAACGGCGAGTCAGAATATGGAGGTGATATTGCTACGGAATCTAAAACCGGCTTTACACCTAAAGATGCTGAGCAGTTTTGGCTATCGTCGTTCCCATTGGATCATTGGAAGAAAAGAGGTTTTAGCGATAGAGACTTGGAGATATACAGAGCTCCAGATTTCGAGAAACTGCATAAATCAAATGTTGAAAGGCATTTTTTCAGCTACTACCGTGATTGGCGTCCTCAAAATCATTATTACTACTGTATGGAAAATACAAATTTTGCGCCTAATCCTAACGGAAGGTCTGAAGGTACCTTTTCTAAATATGCAAGTCTTGATGATCAAATTGATCCGTACCATCACTACTTTTCATTACTAAAATTTGGCATAGCTAGAGCCACATCGGATGCGGCGCATGAAATTAGAGAAGGGCTTTTGGATCGAGATGACGCCGTTCAATTAGTCAGGCGATATGATGCGGAACGACCTTCGGAAAAAACAACGCAAGTTTTCTTGGAGTACATCGGACTAACGGCAGGCCAATTGGAAGAGGTTATGGAGCGATGGCGGAATACTCGGCTATGGACTGGGCGAGGCGTTATTGCGAAATTGAATGAGCAGGTAACAATATAATACGGGTTAGTCAGCCCTCTCCAATTAACCTAGATACCGCCAAGGGCCAGTTACTTCGGCGTGTCAAATATTTACACAAACAATTCCATCGAACTCGGAAATGCAAAGAAAGCGGAAGGCTAGGGAATTGCCGCTAGATTTGTACATCAGTTGGTCAGCAACCTGAATATCGCAATATGCAAGCGATGTTTTGCTTACATCTATCATTCTGATATCAAAAAATGCAATGAATAAATTATTCAAAATAGTAAAAAAGTTAATAGAACTGCCAACTCTGAAAATAAGAAAGACTATTTTAAAAGCGCGGTTGGCTGGAAATGCCGATGCGACCAAGACGATTCTTTTTTTTCTTCCTGAAGTAGGAGTGCCGCTGTATCTGGATATGCTGCTTGCCATCGCTGAAGAGACGCGGCGAAATGGGTATGTCCCGATTTTTTTTGGATGCAATGGATTTCTAAATAACTGCTTGTTAATGGATAGAACGGATAAACAATCCAGAACAATCAAAAACACACTTTTATGCGCTAATTGCTCACTTGTTGGAGCAAATAAAATACTAAACCAACAATTTGGCTACCTAGACTGTGCTGGAACGAAAAAAAATAAAATTGCATTCCAAGGCGAAACCATCGAAGAAAGATTGCAATATTCCTACAAGGGGGTGCCTATCGGAAGGCTTGCCTACTATGATTTATCGATAAAATATAAAAGAGATCGTGGCCGACTAAAGCTAAGCGATAAAGAAATAGAATTTTACGATTCCATAATATGCGACAGCGTAAGTATTGTAGATTTTCTAGACGAAGATGCCATATCAACATCCGCTTGTGCCTTAATTTCGATTGATGAGTATTGCCTTGCAAACACAGTACGCGAATGGGCAAGAGTAAGAAATAAGTTGGCATTTAGAGCTGGGTTTTCATATCACTTTAACGCAGACCCTCAGTTTGTAACGCTATCAGAGGATAAAACGAGAGCGCTGGAAAAGCTGAAAAGAGCAAAAAAATGGGCAGACTGGCAAGACCTACCTTTACCGCCTGCACTCGTAAAAGAAATTGCTTCAGACCTAATATTTAGAATGAGTGGTTCGGGCGGGCATATATTTTCACTGAACTATACGGGAAACATAAGCAAGTTCATCGCTGACTACAACGTACGCCAAAATACGAGGACACTAGTAGTTTTTACTAGCGCAAATGATGAAATTGATGCTTTGGAGGAACTTTCGCAAGCATTGGGTGATAGCTTTAACGTAAGAGACGCATTTAAAAATCAATTCGATTGGATAAAGTACATTATAGATTTTGCTAGTGTTAGCAACGTACAAGTAATAATCAAAATGCATCCGCGGTTATCCAGTAGTCACAGAGATGTTGGTGTGGCCGAAGATATTCATTTATATAATGAGCTGGCTGCATCTTCTCCAGATAATGTGATTTTTGTTTGGCCCGCAGACAAGGTGTCTGCGTACGATATATTGCAACTTGCCGACGTATGCCTTACTTCATGGGGGACAATGGGTCTGGAAGCGGCAAAGTTAGGGATACCCGTTGTATCAGGGATCACTAGATTTACGACTGTTACGCCGCAGATTACGCTGTTTCTAAAGGCGGAGACTGTGGAACAGTTTTACGAAATGATTACACGGCCATCAAAAGCTGTTTGTGTGAATGATATTATCGAAGCTTACAGGTGGCATCACCTGTTGCATATGTCGGGCTCGATTATTGTGAATGGTGAACGAGACATAAAGTTATATAGCGAATCGTTTGAGCTTGGTTTCTCTGACGTTTTGCGAGGTTCAAACATTGCTGATGAAAAATATAAATTTTTATGTGGTGAAACACTGATAAGTAAAGAAACTTCGATAGAGCTTGAATTAATTGCTATGAAAGATTCACTAGCTAATTTAGTGAAATTTTTTGAGGGGGAAGGCATGCTTAAAACACAACATACTAAGCTGGTCCCTCGTTTGAGAGCGCTGTATAAAAGCGCACCCAATTATGCCGCCACACACTGAAGCAAGATTTGAATACCTTACTGGAATTCGCGGTATTGCCGCAATGGTTGTTTTGTTGTCACATATTATTCAAGTTTTCTGGCTGAGGTATGAGGATTTTCCCGCTTGGGCACGCGTAGCCTCATCACTCTCAAGTACGTATGCAGTGATGACTTTTTTTGTACTTAGTGGTTTTCTTATTGCGCATTCGATTGAAGAAAATACAAGACGAAATCAAGGGATTCTAGATATCAAGGACTTTATCGCCGCGAGGTTTGCACGGATATATCCACCATTTATTTTCTCAGTCATAGTCTCTATTTGTATATTTGCAATATTAACCATATTCGATATGCCTGGAGTTGCTTCGCAACTGAAGTTTTCAGGTGACGTTTATTCCGCAAGAGACATTATCAAAATAACTACAGCTGAGCTGGCATTGTCTCTAATGATGTTGCAGGGGCTGCTCGACATCAATGGACCGCTTTGGAGTTTGTACATCGAGGCTAAGTTATATCTTATTTTTATTTGCTTTCATCTGTTGCTCATTAGACGCAATCATATTTTAGCAATCAGCGTCTTCATGTTTGTCTCATATTTGTCTCTACGATTTAATCCGGAATTCTTACGCTATACAGTAATTTGGCTCACTGGCTGCATGGCCTATTATTTGTTTGGTGTTCGTGGGCAAAGTTTAAAGAAACGCGCACTAGCCTGCGGCACTGTCGTCATGCTAATAATTCTCTACGATATGATGGTGCATTTATCTCTTTTGTCGCTGGTCTTTCAATCTTCGCGGATCATATTGATTGATTTTGTAATTGCACTTGTAATTTCAGGAATTATATTATTCTTTCGCTTTAGACCGCCTTTTGCTAATGCGGTGGGTGCGTTCTCATATAGTCTTTATGTGACACATTTCCCAGTGCTTTTGTTGATTCAGTCAGTACTTATTGTGCTAGGTAGTACGTCGCTGCCCATAAGCATAGCCGCCTCAGTATTTGCACTTTTCTTTGCGCTGATGGTGGGGCAAATTGGTGGCTTAATAGAAGCGCAGAAAAGAAAAATACAGGTAACAATGCTTGCCATGTGGTCAAGAACTTTTCAGCTGCTAAAGTCCAAATAATATTGAAGGACTCATTCACCGGCCACGCAAAGTGCATGGATTAAGATCATCGCACAAAATATCTTCGAGATGAAAATACATCAGCCAAAACCATATTCTTATCAGTTGCAAATCGAACTTGAACCAGTCTTTTCATGCATCGCTTGCCTTGTGTTGTTGACCTTGGCGCACTGGGCTGTGGTCATGAAGTTGTTAAAGTGCTTATTCAGCGATACTGTTCATGTGGCTTAACGCTATTGCAGAAGAACCTTTGCATGGCAATCAGCGAATTGAATATCGTCTGATGGGTAGGCTGAACTCGGCATGATTACAGGCCTGTGTCTTTGCAAACTGACTGTACTTGTGTGCCTAAAGTAAATGACCTCTGAAAATCAAAATAAACAGTTAACCTTTATGCGCCGTGCGTTGCGAGTATTTGTGTTGTTGAAAGAGTTGCTGGGTGTGCGTAGAGCAGCAATGACGGCCACTTCTGCATTTGCAACGTCATTGCTTGAGTTGGTTGGGCTTGCGGCAGTATTTCCATTTATTAAGCTGGTTACGGACAAGGAATTTCACGCGAAAGCGGCCGATGTGTTTTTGGGGACGATGGCTTACCCATACATGCAAAATCATGCTACATCGATTTTGATTGCCGGGGTGGCGCTTATCCTTGCATTCCTTTTCAAGGCGCTGCTGCATACTTTGCTAGTGCGCTATCAAGCAAGAGTGTCTGCACTGATTACAGCAGTAGCTAGCAGTCGATATGTCGAATCGGCTTTACATGCACGCTATCAGTTATTTCAGAAGCATGGAGGGGTCAAAATCGCTGCCATTTCTTATTCAAATACAGCGCACGCAGCTCTTTTATTTCAACATTTGGTTATTGCTGCCAATGAAAGCGTATTCGTTTTCGCAGTTCTCCTAATTACTGGAATCGTGTATCCCTTGTTGTGCATGAGTCTTTTAGCGGCTACTGGAGTGCTGGCTTTGTTTGTCTTTATCCCCTTATCGCGCCGAGCAGCCGCGCTTGGTAAAAAAACCAACGAATTGGATATAGCTCGTCACCATTTTGCTTTTGCACTAGCGAGTAGTATTCGCGATATTAAAATTATGGGCCTTGAGAGATCTTTTGCTACGCGAAATAAAAGAATCGCCGACGAACATGCTCATTTGTCAGCTCGGTACGTCACGATTACCTCAATGCTTCGTACCACTGTAGAAACGCTTCTATTCTGCGGTATTGTAGTGGGCGGTATTTACGTCGGTATATCAAAAGGAAATTTGGTCGAGTTGGCCCCTATTCTTGCAACAGCCGGATTGGTTGCTGCAAGATCTGCCCCAGCCTTGTCACGACTTGTTGGCGCCTATAACGGATTTCGTTACTCGCTTCCATTTGTGGAACGATTAATTGAAATGGAAGCAGACATTCTGCGGTTTAAACACATTAGATTATCGCAAGCTATAGACTTCAAGCAGACGTATATTGCAGAAAGCGTTGATTTTTATTACGGCAATCGCCAAGCAGTTGAACAAGTCACTATAAAGATGAATGCTGGGGAAGTAGTGGCTGTCGTAGGAGCTTCTGGATCAGGCAAATCGACCTTGCTGGATTTGCTTTCCGGTCTACAGCCAGCAGCGTCCGGGAGATTTACCCTGGATGGAGTTCAATTTGACCCATTTGTCAGCAGGACTTTTAGTCAAATGATAGGGTATGTACCGCAGAGCATTACTTTGCTCGATGCGACGCTTGAATTCAATATTACGTTTGAAGAGCAGCCCGATATATTGCGCTTACAGGAATCCCTAAGAGCGAGCCATTTGGATGAATTTATATCTACTTTACCCGATGGGATCAAAACTTTAGTGGGTGAAGGTGAGTTAGGGGTTTCCGGCGGACAGCGCCAACGGATAGGGATCGCTCGTGCCTTATATAGGCAACCGAGCCTTTTAATCTTAGATGAAGTGACTAGCGCCCTGGATGCGCTGACAGAGAGGGCGGTCATGGAGGAATTGGGAGCATTGCGAGGAAAGGCGACACTGCTAGTGGTGACGCATCGCTTATTATCGGTAAAAGATGCGGACACAATATATCTTATGGAGAAAGGCCGTATTGTCGCATCAGGCCAGCACGATTTTCTGCTTGAGTCGAGTCACGCTTATCGTAACCTTTATGCCTCTCAATCTACTGTGATCTAGTAAGAGACCATGAGTATTTCTAAAGGTGCGCCTGAAGAACGTTGAGTGAGCATCAGGCTTCAACAGATAAAATGCGTTTGCTTTACGCATACAATTTATAGTGGACAACATTTTGGCTGTAAGGAGATATTGTTTGTATATTACGCACTGCCTAAATAGAGACTTTGCATGAAAGAGCTGGTGCGCTTTTTAGTGGGAAGTATCGTGAATCGTCTGGCACGTGCCATTGATCCTTGGCTTAAGATTTCTTATTCTCAAGAAGGAGAAGATTTGCTCTTAAATCGGATATTTGAGGGTAAGCAATCGGGTTTTTATGTGGACGTGGGCGCCCACCACCCCAAACGATTCTCAAATACTTATCTTGTTTATCAGTCTGGCTGGAGCGGGATCAATATTGAGCCGAATCCAAATGCTATAGAAATATTCGCAAAAGAGAGAAAGCGAGATATCAACCTTCAAGTCGGGGTTTCGAGTCAGCAAGGAGAAATGCTGTATTACGAATTTAATGAGCCTGCATTAAATACATTCGATAGCAATCTCGCACAAGACCGAGAAGCTAACACTGCCTATCGGATTGTTACGACCAAGAAAATTCCAGTGGAACGCCTTGATGTTTTGCTCGACAAGTATTTGCCAGCCGGCATCTCAATAGACTTTATGACGGTAGATGTTGAAGGTCTAGATATGGAAGTGCTTAGATCGAATAACTGGTCTAAATATAGACCGAGTTGCGTCCTAGCCGAAGCGTTAGGTTCAGAAGTACGAACTGAGTTATTGCAAGAAACTCCAGTGATCGCCTATATGAAAGATCAAGGCTACTACCTGTTTGCAAAAACCTATAACTCATTGTGCTTTTTAGACAGTCAAGCAGTCGTTTATAAAGGATAGCAAAGGCATGCGATGTCCTGTTGCCTTGTTTGCTTATCGCCGCCCGGAGCATCTGCGTCGAGTTGTTGAAAGTTTGAAGGCAAATCCAGAAGCCTCTGATACTGACTTATACATATACTGCGATGGAGCGCGAGGGCGCAAAGATCGGGCGGAAGTCGCGGCAGTCAAGGCATACGCAACAATCATAACTGGTTTCCGATCTTTAACTGTAATAACACGCAATACGAATTATGGCCTGTCGAAATCAATCACGGAAGGTGTGACAGAGCTCTGCAACAAATATGGGCGGGTGGCTGTAGTTGAAGATGATGTGCTTGTTTCTAGGAGCTTTTTGTTTTGGATTAATGCGGCGCTTGATAAATATGAGTCGAATGAGCGTGTCATTAGCGTAGGTTGTTATGTTTTCCCTACTTACCAAAATGCACAACAGACTTTTTTTCTTGGAGTCACAGATTGCTGGGGATGGGCTGTGTGGAAGCGTAGTTGGGATCAATATGAGTCGGATGGCGCAAAGTTACTCAATTTGCTAACGCAGCGCCATTTAAACCAGCGACTAGATCTTGATGGCTCCTATCCCTACACGGATATGTTACGAGGTCAGGTAAATGGAGATAACGATTCTTGGGCCGTGAGATGGTATGCGACTGCCGTACTATCTGGAGGGCTAACCATTTACCCAGGGGTTTCAATGACCCAGAATATAGGATTTGATGGATCGGGTGTTCATTGCGGTACAGATCAATCGTATAAAGTAAGCCTCTCAGATCGGCCAATCAACATCGAGAATATACCTGTGGTTGAATCAGCTGAGGCAAGGGCGGCATGGGCTGATTTTCTAAAGCAAATAAGCCAGACAAATTCAACAAATTCGCCCCTATTATCGAAAATGTGGCGCTGGGCCAAAAAGAGACTAACTTTAGGGAGATCGCATTAACCTTCGGACGACATTAAAAAACTGGACTCCTCCGCGTGTTGCAGATTTTTACAGGCAGCAAAGAGGAGGCGGTATTCAATTTCGCGGCGAATACCCCGACTGGGCATCTGCGGAAAAGCATGCGGAGGGCTATGATGCCGCACAGATTCTTGAAAAGGTTCGTCTGGCTATGCACAAGGTTATCCGAGCCGAGGCTGCTTGTGAACGAGACTCTGTTTTGTTCGACCATGTGCCATATCCTTTACCGTTGATTACCATTCTGTTGCGAGCCACGTTGGAAAATAGCGGGTCTCTGAATGTTTTGGATTTTGGGGGTGCATTGGGGAGTTCATATTTTCAGTGTCGGGATTTTTTGGCGCAGGTGTCACCGCTCCGTTGGCGGGTGGTGGAGCAACGCAATTATGTTGAATGTGGGCGCCGTGAGTTTGAAAATGACACCCTTTTGTTTTTTGATAGCATTGAAGCAGCTGTCCAAGCGGCACGTCCACAAGTGATTCTGGCCTCGGGTGTATTACAATACATACCTGATCCTGGCCTGATTCTTGGCCGCTTTGCGCAATCCGGCGCGGACTACATCGTGATAGACAGAACACCCTTTTCCATCAGTGGTAAGCAAATCATTTCCGTGCAGACAGTACCCGAATCAATCAACCGTTCAAGTTATCCGTTATGGCTATTCAACGCAGACCGACTTAGGGCTCCACTAATGGATGGCTATGAGGAGGTTGTCAATTTTGATGCGGTTGACGGTGTGCTGGGCGTGGGCGACCTGAAAGCTCGGTTTAGAGGTTTGGTTTTTCAAAAAAAACAAAAAGAGTAATGGAAAAATCATGGGAATAGGTTCAATACTTAGGCAGAAATTAGAATCGATAGGTCGGGCGCTGTTCGCCCATGAATTAATTGAACAAGCTATTGATTCTAAGGTGCTTAGTGCAAAACTATTGATCAACCAAATGAAATTAGGTGGAGTATTGGCTCGTATCTCGGATGCTGAGTTTAAGGTGTTTTCGCAATTTGGCGACGACGGCATTATTCAATACTTAATTCACCAGATTGATATTCCTCGAGACAAGCAGATTTTTATTGAGTTCGGCGTACAGAACTATCAAGAATCCAATACACGCTTTTTGCTCCTGAATGATAACTGGAGAGGGCTCATTCTGGATGGCGATAAGGGTAATATGGATTTTGTTATCCAAAGCACAGATTACTGGCGCTACGATTTAACAGCCGCTGCCGCTTTTATTGATCGAGACAATGTAAATGATCTTTTCCTACAACATGGATTCAGTGGGGAGATTGGTTTGCTGAGCATCGATATAGATGGAAATGATTATTGGGTGTGGGAGCGTATCGAAGCGGTAAATCCTATGATTGTAGTCGCCGAATACAACAGTACTTTCGGCGCACATCATGCAGTTACAATTCCTTACGATCCAACATTCCAGCGCAACCGTGCGCATTATTCAA
>JAHECG010000039.1 GCA_024641855.1 Betaproteobacteria bacterium
GTAGCTTCTTTGCCGCACCACGGCAAAATGATGGCGGGGTCGGATGGGTGCTGTGGCAGATAGGTGGTGAAGTCATAAACTTCTCCGCCTATCGCCATCCAACAATCATTTTGCTGCCGATGCTGGGCCACTTCTTGCAGCGAGTACCGCTGTTCAGTAACAACTGCGACGGGACGACTCTGCTCCGTAGACAAGCCTAAATGGGTCAACCCAAAACCCAGCACCATTAGCCAGAACAGGACTGTGGAGGTAATGAAGAGCGTCCGCATCATCGGAAGTCGAAACGCTCGAAGTGAATGGCATCGGAAGCAACGCCATGCCGTTGCAGATGTGGCATCAGTGCATTCACCATTGGCGCTGGCCCGCAAATATTGACTTCGCGCGCACCGAGTTGCTCGACTTGCGGTAGTAAGCTTGAAAAATCGGCTAAGCGTTTACAAGTTTCGACTGGGATCAATTCGAATTTCGGATCGGTTTGCGCCAATAAAGTAAGCTCATGTAAAAACGCCGCTTCTGCTGTGCTGCAAAACAGATAAATCAAGGTCGTGACTTGCGTTCGTGGGTGCGCCCGTAACGCGGCGATAAACGGGGTAACGCCAATACCGCCGGCAACCCACAATTGGGGTTTATTTTGTGCCTCGGTCAAAAAGTTTCCAAACGGCCCCTGCAAGCGCACCAAAACACCGGGTTCGATGCTTTGAATACGCTGCGTACAGGGACCCAGCGCTTTGATCGCCAAACGTAAAGACCCATCGGCATTGATACCGCTGACGCTAAAGGGATGGTAATCACCACACCCCCGATAAGTCCCACCATCACCAAAAGCGACCAGCAAAAATTGCCCGGGCGATAGCACAAGTGCCGTCGCCGATGGCGTTAGTAATATTTCGATGATTCCCGTCACTTGGCGCACCACCTGCGTGACTTGATAAGGATAAGCGACGACGCCGAGATCGCTAGCAATCCAACGCCAGCTGAGTGCCAACGATGACACTAGAATCAGCAGCAAGATCAGATCGACTGTACCCAGCAGCACATAGCTATGCACCAACCCCAGCAGCACACCCAACCCAAGTGCCAAATGAAAAGCACGCCAGCGCCGATAAGGCAAATGCAGGGCAAACGTCGTTGCGAGACCAAACATCAACAGCAACAGCGCGATCCACCCGATCCAAATTGGCCAAGATTGCGCCCAAGGAACCAGCGATTCCCAAGCCAGGTACGGCGCTTCAAACCAAGCATCCAGCGCCAGCGCCAAGGGGTGCATCAACAACAACACATACGCCAACAGACCACTACGATGGTGCCACCGGTAACTGAATTCCAATCCACCGAACAGTCGCGCCAACTGCGGTTGACGCACCATCAACACTAAGCTGACCACCAATAACGCACTGCCGGCCCAGGCACTGATCGTGCCGACGCTACGCCATAACGGTAAACCTGCCTGCGGGAAAGCCCAGCAAACAACGAGCAACGGAAAGACCACCGTAATACTCGGCGCGCTCATTTTGCACAATAAAGATACGCTGTTGCCTGCAGTCACCTAGACCCCTCGTTGTTATCGCTACACCCACGCTAAATCATGTAGCGTGTTCTAGCGCAATACTAGCAGCACGCGTTTGGCTATTTAAAACCAAGGCGCAATTATTTAAGCATAGTCCAGCAACTGCGCATTGCCGCTGCGCGCCCCGCCGATAGTTCAACCGCACACAATCCATACAGGGATGGAACTGTACCTTTTACCCGCCACGCTTCTTTCCTTGGCGCGATTCATTTATGATCCGTTTAAATGCAATTTTCCCGCTTTCATTTCTTATCCTGGGCAACCCTTAAACAGCCACGACTGTTGTTACCGACGGCGCTGATCCTGCTATTTTCGCTGCTTGTCGCGGAAACCGCTTACCGCCTTGGCTGGGCCGAACTGGTAGAGCATGCTTATTCCGATATTTGGCACCAGAAAAGTGGCGTGCGGCATCATCCGCAACACGTCGTGCTGGTCGTCATGGACGATAAAACCCTAGATATGCACACCGACGACCCGCTAGCATTCTGGACGCCGCACATCGCCCAAGGTATTGCCGTGGCGCGTCAAGCAGGTGCCAAAATCGTCGGCTTGGATTTCCTGTACAAGATCAGCCCAACCGCTTGGCTAAACAAGATGAGCCTGCCGGGTAACGACATCAGCCGCACCTATGACCAGCCCTTTCTCAGCGAAATCGGCAGCGGTCAACTGGTGATGGTCGGCTCCAAATTAAGCGGCAAAGACAAAGATGACTTTTTGTTACCCCACAGCGATTATTTGCTGGCCATTCCCGACATCAACTTAACCAACAGCATCGGGCTGGCGGACTTGGGTGCCGACGACGACGGTATCATCCGCTCCTTTGTCACGGCGCAAAAAATCCGCGAATCACCAGGCATGGTGGGCCAAGCATTACCGAAGCTCAATTTGGGTTCCCTGCTGGCCGTGCGCTACACCGACCAAGATCCCTTAGCAAAAAACTGGCAACTCGGCGGGCGCACCATCCAAAGCAGCGACCGACCACTGAGCATCGGCTATGCCGGCCCGCCTGGCACCATTCCGCGCATCCCCTTAGGCGATCTCTTGCAGCCCGATGCCGCAACCAATCCACAAGTCAAAGCCTTGAAAAACAAAGTGGTGATTCTCGGCGGCGAATTTCAAGGCATGAACGATTGGCACTCCACACCCTATACCACGCGTTTGCTCGGTGGTGATGGCAAACTCATGACCGGTCCTGAAGTGCAAGCCAATATTGTCGAAACACTGCTCTCGGGCATCGAGAACAAACCGCTACCAACGCCACTGCGGCTAACGTATTTTTTACTCGCGATTGGCTTGGCCATTTTGGTTTATCAACGCCTTACGCCGTGGTATGGTTTGCTGATGTTCGTGGCGATTTCCGGCATCGCCGCTGCGTTTTCCTTCGCACTGTTTCAACACTACATTCTGGTTCCGGTGGCGCAACTACAAATGGGATTGTTAGCCGGCTACGTCGCATCTTATGGTAAGCGTCTCACCTCGGAAGAACGCAGCCGCGCCCGCGTGACAAAGATTTTCGGCCGCTACGTTTCAACCGAAGTCGTGGACATGCTACTGCGCGCCAAAGAAATGCCCGATCTCGGTGGCGAATCGTTGAACGTGTCGATTCTGTTTTCGGATATCCGAAATTTCACCACCATCAGTGAAAAACTCAACGCCCATGAAGTGGTGGAAATGCTCAACACCTATTTCGAGAAAGCCTGTACCGCCGTCCTGGCCGAGGGCGGCACCATCGATAAATTCATTGGCGATGCCATCATGGTGCAATTTGGCTCACCAGTGCGACACCCAGACCATGCCCTGCGTGCCGTGCGTGCTGCCCTGGTGATGCAACAAGCCGCAACAGAATTTCAAGACTGGATGGCACAACGCTTCGCCGGGCGCGACTTGCCACTATTTCAGATCGGTATCGGCATCCATACCGGAGAAGCGGTGATCGGCAATATCGGTTCTTCGCAACGAATCGAATATACTGCCATTGGCGATACGGTGAACACCGCATCGCGCCTGGAAGGCGTGACCAAGGGCATGGGTTGTAGCCTCGTGATCAGCAAAGAAACGTTAGACGCAACCGGTGGTCAAGTGTTAACTGGCAAGCACGAGTCGATGCAAGTTAAAGGACGCAATCAAGCAGTCGATGTATATGAGGTAATCGGTTTAAAAACATAAAGGGGCTTAGACATGAAATCACACTTAAAATACATGATAGCTATCGCCGTAGCGCTATCGCCACTCTACGCGACTGCAGCGGATACCGAATCGGGTATGGTTACGCAGGTTCAAGGAAGCGCCAGCTATGCCTCCGGTCAGGACAAAGATAAGCCGATCGTCTCTTTCATGAAAGTACGTGCTGGCGATAAACTGTCCTTAGGCAAGGATGCAAAACTCCAACTCGTCTATCTGAAAAATGGCCGCCAAGAAACCTGGGCCGGCGCCGAAAAACTAGTGGTTGGTGCCGAGCAGAGTACTGCGGCCAATGCCGCCAACAAACCCAAAGTGAAAACACTACCAGCCATTGTGTTGCAGCAATTGAGTCGCGCACCGGCCGTGGTGAGCGACCTCAAGAACCGCACCGGGATGATCATGGTGCGCTCCTTGCCGATGGTCAAAATGCGTGAGTTGGATAAAAACTACACCGATATGCGCAAGGAAGCCGATGAAGAAGACGTCACACCGGAACTGTACCTGCTGGCCGGCTTGCACGAACTGAAGTTGTATCGCGATATGAAACCGGTGCTGGAAGACATGCGCCGCCGCCAACCAAATAATCCTGAAGTACTCTTGGTGTACCAACACTACAGCGAGCTGATGAACCCAACGGCACCGATCACACCTAAATAAACACAAAGCGCAACGTAGGCATCGTCGACGTTGCGCCCTTCTTATGTTCCGCCGACAGGCGCTTCTGCCGCTGAGTACACTGCATACACATGCACCGGCTCTTGCCGACCTTTCACTGTTTGCAAACCTTTATCCAGAAATTGCTCCGCACCCTCTTTATGTTTGCACCCCTCATAGGTCACCGCATTCATTAGGATCGGGTTACCCTCAAACTCCTTGGTCAGGGCTTCGAGGCGCGCCGCAACGTTGACCGCATCGCCAATCACGGTATACATAAAACGATCCAGCGAACCGATTTGCCCTGCCACCACTTTGCCGGTGCTAATACCGATCCCCGTTTTAATCGCGGGATCGCCCATATTCAAGCGCCGCAAATTGAGCTGTTCTAGCCGCTCTTTCATCGCAATGGCCGCACCAACCGCGCTCCACTCGCACTCCGAGCGGCTTTCCGGCGCACCGAAGATCACCACGATGGCATCGCCGATGAAGTTATTGACATAACCACCGAATGGGCGCACCGCTTCCGTCATTTCTGTCAGGTAGTCGTTAAGCAGGGCCACCACGTCTTGTGGGCTCATTTTTTCCGATAGGGTACTGAAGCCACGAATATCTGAAAACAGCACCGATACGCGCAAATTATCTCCGCCTAATTTTAAATCTCCTTTGAGCAACTTCTCGCGCACTTCGGGCGATACCATGCGGCCAAAAATATCGCGCTCGCGCTGCCGCGCTTGGATGCTGGCCACCATGTGATTAAACGTAATCGCAAAACGCCCCAGTTCGTCACGCGTGGTGATTTTGACCATGGCGTTTTCGAGATCGTCATTTTCCACGGCTTTGGCAGAGTTAGTCAGCGATTTGAGGGGCCGCGTAAAGGTTCGCGCAAACAAGATGGCAAGGCCAATAAAAATCACTCCGATGAAAGCCACACTCTGCACTGCATTCGTAAATAAACGCCGCAACGGTCTGGAATAAACATCTTCGCTTTCGGTGACAGCTACTTGCCATTTTTTTTCTGCCAAAGGCGCAAAACCCACAATTTTTTGAATACGGCTGATGGGCTCACGATACGCAAAATGTTCCGGTTGCTTGGCACTTGCCATTTTCTCCGCTAGCGCTTGGAGATCAAAACTGGGAATGGTGCTGACATTGACACCAAAGCGCTTATCATCGATCAGTTTTTTCTGCACGTCCGCAGGCAGCGGCGCCAAGCTGTGATACAAGGACCGTTGATCGGGATGATGAATAATAATACCGTCGTGATCCACTAGAAAGGTTTCGCGTTCCCCGCGGCTACGGGCATCATCGAGAATGGTGCTGATCTCATCAACACGCATTTTCAGCACCGATACACCAGCAATCAGCCCTTTTGCGTCACGCACCGGTACAGAAAAATACATACCTGGTTTATTGCTCGCCGTACCAACCGTCAAATCTGAAATATATTCGTGACCCAGTACGGCTTCTTTAAAATAATCCCGAAAATCCAATAGACGCCCCAGGTATTCGGGTTTCGATGAGGCCAAAACCTTCCCTGATTTGTTCAGCACCATGAACAGTTCGAGCGTTTCGTTAGCGGTCATTAAGCGCAACATTTTATCTTCCACCAGCGCACGTTTTTTCTGGTTCGGTTGTCCCGCCAAACGAATGACTTCTTCGCTCCAGCCAAAATAGGCAATCGTGTGTTTAGTGTCTTTGACCAATTGATCGATCTGCGCGCCCTTATTAGCTGCCAATTGTTCTAGCTTTTGCGACTCCGTCGTCGCTGCGATATCCAGCCCTTGTTGCAGTGTGTAGTACGAAATTAAGAGCATCGGCAATAGAGAAGCTGCGACCAATACGGCAGAAAGTTTCGCGGCGATCGGCCAAGAACCGGGCCAAAACTTCGAGGACTGCCGAGTGGTGCGTAAGCTGGCTTCGCGCATGATTGCCTTCCGATTACAGGGGAGATTAGGGATAGTAGTTTGCCGAGGCGCGCGCTGCGGCTTCATACACAGCCGGTAGTTTGATGCCCCACTTTTTGATTCTAGAAGCCCGCATGGCGACCATGAACTGTTGCGTCGATTGCACGGGTATATCCTGCACAGATTTGCTTTGACGCAACAGTTGCAGTGCCATACTGGCGGCGACTTCTCCTTGTTCATAAGGTGAGGTACCGACCGCCAACATACCGCCATCTTTAACGTAGAAGGCGTTAGTTCCAATCAACGGCACGCGTGAATTTTCTTCCGTCCATTGAACCACTTCACGGTATGGCATCAGCGCCTTCTCCCCTTTTTTTTGTAAAATTTTGCGATAGTTTGCAGCGACAATAAAATCCACCTGATGCTTGCCCGCATATTCCACAGCGTCTTTCCATTCGTCAAACGTTGCGGCGAAACGCTTCCCGACCACTTCAATCGGCGCCCAATCCAACTTGGAAAAACCTTCGGCATCCTGGCGCACCGATTCTGAAACATCGCCCAAAAACATAATCCGTAGCGGGCCGGGGTGCGTCTTAGCTGGATCAATCAACAACATCGTTTCTTTCATCGCCGCAAACGGAACACGTTCCAAAATTCCCGTTACGTTTCGCGCATTGTCATATCCATACGCCGCAGCATCGCCATTCAATCCAGCATAAACAATCTTGATCTGCGGTTGATTTGCAAAATGCCGCATCGCATATTCTTGCGCATCGTCATCGACTGCGATCACGACTGTCGGCTGCCAAGTTCGAATCAATTTTTGCGCTGCTTTACCGGCATTAATTTTGTATTCTTTCCAGGGATGACGCTTGGTATCCATATAAAACCAACGGACAGAATATGCTCGGCTACCGTTCAAGATTCGCCGAATCCCAACATCGACATCCCGCGTCCAACTGTATTCGGTATCGTAGCTTTGCAGAATCAATAAACGTGGTTTGCTGGCGTTAAATACCACGACCGTTCCGGCCAATGCCGCCAGAAAAATAAAGATGGCAATCAGGCGCATATTTTTCATAACAGGCCCATGCTTTGCCAATACGACATCGAAGCATAGATCGCCGCAATTTTCAGTAAATTGAACAGGGCGTTAAAGCGCAAAAACACCGACTCATCAAAAATCAATCCCTGCGTTAATTGTCTGAATTGCAAGTAATACGAACATTGGTAAGGGAAAAACCACATTTCTCCGAGCACGAGAATAATAAATCCAACAACCCAGGGATTTACACCGTAATGCACCGCGATTGGCATCAAGATAGTGGCCAGGATCACAATCGTGGCGCTGATCGGCACTGCCAAACGCAGCACAAAGATTACCCCGCTCAAAGCCAATACGAACATATTGAAATCCGTATGCATATACGCACCGAGCCAAGGTAGCTTGGTGGCAAGCGTTTGCCCCAGGCCAAGATAAGTAATCGCACTGGCGATGCCGATGATGCCCGCTAAGTAAATGAGAAACGGCCAATCGATATTTTCTCGGAACTGTTTACGATCGAGCGCACCGAACAACAGGATGCCAAATAGAATAGCCATCCCCAACCAAGGCGAAGGGACTTTGTGAAACGTTGTGGTCAACACGCCGAGTATGAATAAGGCAACGCCCAAAATCGCAGCCCACTCGCCGCGCTTCAAACGACCCAACAATGAAAGCTGTACCGCCAATTGCTCTTTCGATAAGTCCGATGGTTCTAATCCACGCAGCAACGTGGCCGCCATCAACACATAAATGACCAGCAGTACAAGACCCGTCACAGCAGATGCTTGCAACCAACTTAGCCATTGGAATTGATCCTGGATTTGATCCGGCAGTAAACCAAAAATGACGAAGTTGACCGATTTACTGCTGAGAAAAACGGCAGATAGCAAACTGACGCCCGTAAACGCTGAAACCGCCAACTGGTTGGCACTCACCCCCTTGAGTTTTTGCCGCAAGATTTCCAGCATGTCGGAGAGAAAAGGACTTACCAAAGCGACCCGGCCATTAATCGAGGGTATCAATGGCGTCAGTAAAAAACCAATGCCCAGAATCGCGCTGTTTTGCCAAAAAGGCGTATTGGGCAAACGCATCATGAGCAGCAACAACAAACGATAGCTCAAACCGGAAGCGACAATTACTGCACCCAATCCCAGCACACTCATCGCCAACATAAAACCATCCGATGCCATGCCCGATAGGATGACTGGCATCGGCACCAAATCCATTGACAGTGTCGCCAACAACGCAAAAATGCCTGGAATGTATTCATCCACCAGACAAAAAATCCACATGACAATTGTCGAAGAAAAAATTGCCAGAAAATAAACGGCATTTTTCTCCAGACCCCAATCCTGTCCAAACTGCAACACTAAGGCCGGGGCAACAAACACCAACAACCACCCTAACACGGACAGCCAGTTTTCGACTTTCGGTTGTTCTTCCGAGGATTGCGTGGATATCTGTGTAGTTTCGTTTGGATGCAAATGGTCGCTGGCAAACGTTTGCATGAGCGAGAAATAGAATTTTGCTTTTAATGCTGGGCTGGACTCAAACAAAATCGATAAACTGGAGCGCGACAACACCAACACCCGCATGGGCGTAAGCGCGATCGCATCGGACAAATAGGTATCGAAATCCGTTGCTGCCTCCATACCCAAACGGCGGCTATCGCAAACGATGTCTTGCTGTTTTTGCGTGACTAAGTGCGCCTGGCCTTCCAGCACAAAGAAAAACTCTTGTGCCGACTGCCCGGCATGATACAAATAGTCCCCCGCAGCGATGAGCCGCTCAGCGGTATAAGGGATGAGCCGTGCCAAGCCCAAATCGCAGCCTTGCGCAAAAATTGGATCCGCCAATAATTCACGCACATTGCTTCTGCTGTTGGCCACCATGGGATCTTGCCCAGTAACGTCGATTACCTGATCCATGAACAGTGCCGAAAGATAGAGAACATTAAACCATTACGGCACTGATGGCTTATTGCTTAAATTTGCGCTTTACTTGCGCCCGCCTTGGGGTTGCGCACGACGGCTGACATAGGCCATATCATGTTCTATTTCTTGCGTTTTTACGGCATCGTTAACATACGCGCTATCGCGTTGTGCCGGGTCAATTTGCCACCAATAGCTCCAATTTCGCCGACGCTCGGCTTCGATCTCGGGTTCTTTGCGCATCTGGCGCATCAACGCGTCGATTTCCGACTCGTACGCATAACCGGCTTCCTGTTTCATACTCCCCCCTCTATTTCTGATCATCGTAACATAGCCAAAGCCAGCGCCTCCTGCAAATGGTAAAATGCAGCCCATGCTTTATTGCCTTGTTCGACCTTTATTGTTTTCGCTCGATCCCGAGACCGCGCACGAGCTTACGATTCACGGCCTAGCGCGCGCTGCACGTACCGGTTTGCTATCGTTGGCTGCGCCCAAAATTGCCGCCTGCGAACCGCGCACCGTCATGGGGCTATCGTTTCCCAACCCGGTCGGCTTGGCTGCTGGACTAGATAAAAACGGGGAATGCATCGACGGTCTTGCCGCGTTAGGCTTCGGCTTTATTGAAATCGGCACCACCACGCCGCGCCCACAACCCGGCAACGCCAAGCCACGTATGTTTCGCTTACCCGAGGCCAATGCCCTGATCAATCGCTTGGGCTTTAATAATCTGGGCGTAGACCATCTGATCGAGAATGTACAACGTGCGGCTTATCGCGGTATTTTGGGCATCAATATTGGCAAGAATTTCGATACCCCAAACGAGCGCGCGGCTGAGGATTACCTGACCTGCTGGCGCAAGGTGTATCCACACGCCAGCTATGTCACGATCAATATCTCTTCGCCCAATACAAAAAACTTACGTGAACTGCAAGATGCAGATGCCCTCGATGCGCTGCTGATGCAATTAAAAGCCGAACAAGCGCGCCTTGCAGATCAGCATGGAAAATACGTACCGCTGGCACTCAAGATTGCGCCGGACTTAGAACCTGAGCAAATTCAATCCATCGCCGCACTGCTGATACGCCACAACATTGACGGCGTAATCGCCACCAACACCACCATCGCCCGCGATGCGGTTGCAGGCTTACCGCATGCTGAAGAAACCGGTGGCTTAAGCGGTGCGCCGGTGATGGAAAAATCCACCGCCGTGATTCGCGCACTGCATCAAGCGCTGGATGGCGCACTGCCAATTATCGGCGTGGGCGGCATCATGAGCGGTGCCGATGCGCGTGAAAAAATCGACGCCGGTGCACAACTCGTACAAATTTATACGGGCCTGATTTATCGTGGGCCAGACCTCGTACCAGAAGCCGTTAGCAATTTGTGTAAACCTCAACCCACATGAAAACGCCATGAGCACAACTCCGCAAACCGAGCAGCAACGGCAAGGCAAATTAGGTTTAGCCGTAGCCGCTATTGGCGTCGTGTTCGGTGATATCGGCACCAGCCCGTTGTACACCTTGAAAGAAGTTTTTGCCGGTCACCATCCGCTAACCGTCAGCGCACCCAATGTCATGGGTATTTTATCGCTGGTGTTTTGGGCGCTGATCATCGTGGTATCGCTCAAGTACGTCGTGTTCATCATGCGCGCTGACAACAACGGTGAGGGTGGCATCATGGCCTTACTGGCCTTAGTGGAACGCGCGGTACCCGGCGGCACACGTAAAAGCTGGTTGCTATTGGCGCTGGGTATTTTCGGCGCTTCGTTGTTTTACGGCGACGGCATGATCACGCCGGCGATCTCCGTGCTCTCCGCGATCGAAGGCCTGAATGTAGCCGCGCCCTCCCTCTCGCCCTTGATCGTACCAATCTCCTTAATTGTGCTACTGCTGCTATTCGTCATTCAACGCGGCGGCACGCGGCGCGTTGGTATATGGTTCGGTCCGATTATGCTTACTTGGTTTTTGGTGTTGGCCGTACTCGGCATCCTGAATATCATACGCACACCCGAAGTACTATTCGCGTTGAATCCCTATTACGCCTTCCACTTTTTTGCCACCCATGGCACTTACGGCTTTTTGGTTTTAGGCGCGGTGGTGTTAGCCGTAACCGGCGCCGAAGCGCTCTATGCTGACATGGGCCATTTCGGTCGCAGCCCGATCCGCTTGGCATGGTTTTGGTTTGTGCTGCCGGCCTTAGTGTTGAATTATTTTGGTCAAGGCGCTTTGTTGATCCGCGACCCCCTGGCAATTTCTAATCCGTTTTATCTGCAAGCGCCCGGCTGGGCTTTGTTTCCGCTCATCGGCTTAGCCACCGCCGCCACCATTATCGCGTCACAGGCGGTCATTTCGGGCGCCTTCTCCGTGACGCGCCAAGCGATTCAGTTGGGCTATTTGCCGCGCATGCAAATCGTGCACACCTCCGAACATGAGATCGGGCAAATTTATATTCCCTTCATCAACTGGTCATTATTGGTCGGCATCTTTGCCTTGGTGCTTGGCTTCGGTTCCTCCAGCAACCTGGCGGCGGCCTACGGCATTGCCGTTACCGGCACCATGGCCATCGACACCATTCTCGGCTTTGTGGTGGTACTCAGTCTGTGGCGCTGGAATCGCTGGATCGCGATTGCCGGCTTGATCGGCTTCCTCACCGTAGACATCGGCTTCTTCGCCGCAAACTCGGTCAAAATTGTAGATGGTGGATGGTTCCCCTTGCTCATCGGCCTCATCGTATTCACCCTGCTTTCCACCTGGAAACGCGGTCGGCAATTATTGTTGCGGCGCTTGCAAACGGGTTCGATTGCGTTGGAGCCTTTTGTGCAAAGCATGATCGCCCATCCACCAACCCGCGTTTCCGGTACCGCCGTATTTCTGACCGCCAACAAGGAAGGTGTGCCGCACGCGCTATTACATAATCTGGCGCACAACAAAGTCCTGCATGAGCGCGTGGTGTTTTTAACCGTGCTCACGGAAGATATTCCGACTGTCCCCGCCAATAGACGCATGGAAATCGAAGACATGGGACATGGCTTTTATCGCATCTATCTGCATTTCGGATTTCAGGATGCGCCACATATTCCCAAAGCACTACTGCTAAGCAAACAAGCCGGTGTCGACTTTGACATGATGCAAACGTCTTTCTTCTTGAGCCGCGAAACCATTATTTCTACCGGTATGCCCGGGATGGCGCTGTGGCGCGAACATATCTTCATCGCCATGGCCCGCAACGCGGAAAGCGCAATGAGTTTCTTCCGCATTCCGACCAATCGCGTGATCGAACTAGGATCGCAGGTGGAAATTTAAGCGCCATGCTGATCGGCGTCCCCAAGGAAATCAAAGACCACGAATGCCGTGTCGGCGTCACGCCGGCCGGAGTGCATGCCTTAGTCGCAGCGGGCCATACTGTCCACGTGCAAACTCAAGCCGGTGCCGCCATCGGTTTTAGCGATGCCGACTATCAGGCCAGCGGCGCGCAGATCGTCGCCGACGCGCAAGCCGTGTATGCCTGCCCGCTGGCGGTGAAAGTCAAAGAACCCTTAGCGCCCGAAATTGCTTTGTTGCAACCGGGACAAGTGCTGTTTTGTTATTTTCATCTGGCCGCTGCGTCGAAACTCGCCCAAGCGTTGATCGAACAACAAATCATCGCTATCGCATACGAAACCGTCAGCGACGCCAACAACACCTTGCCATTGCTCACGCCGATGTCCGAAGTGGCTGGCCGCATCGCCGTGCAAGTCGGTGCCAATGCTTTGCACATGGCGGCGGGAGGTGCTGGCGTATTGCTTGGTGGGGTACCGGGTGTGGCGCCAGGAAAAGTCCTGGTGATCGGTGCCGGCGCGGTGGGTACGCAAGCGGCACGGATGGCGCTAGGTTTGGGCGCCGACGTCACCATCTTGGACGTCAACCTGCAACGCTTGCGTTATCTGGACGACGTTTTTGGCCCGCGCTTAAAGACGCGCTTTTCCGAAGCCCACGCCATCGCCTCACTGATTCAAGACGCCGATTTGGTGGTAAGTTCAATCTACATCCCTGGCAAGCGCGCTCCAAAGCTCATCACACGTAACATGGTACACAGCATGAAACGCGGCGCGGTATTGGTGGATGTCGCCATCGATCAAGGCGGATCCAGCGAGACTTCACGCCCGACTACGCATTCCGAGCCGACGTTTATTGAAGAAGGCGTGGTGCACTACTGCGTCACCAACATGCCCGCCGCTTGCGCTCGCACCGCCACCGAAGCCCTGACCAATGCCACGCTACCCTACCTGTTAAAGTTGGCATCAAATCCACGATCCGCACTGCGCGATGACCCCGGTTTACGCCAGGGTTTGCAGTTGTATCAAGGACAAGTTACGCATGCCGGCTTGGCGGAAGACTTGGATTTACCTTACACCGCATCTGAAGCGCTTTTAAACGGCCAATAACCAATCCTCGCATAGGGTTGCGCAGGCTAGGCGCGAAGCTGATAATGGTGGAAATTTCAGCAGAATCTCCATGGAAAACTACCTCTTAATTTTAATCGGCACGGTATTCGTCAACAACATCGTTCTGGTACGCATTCTTGGCTTGTGTCCCTTCATGGGTGTTTCGAAGCGGCTCGAGGCCTCGATCGGCATGGCGCTGGCTACTGCATTTGTGCTGACCCTCGGCTCCGGCGCGAGTTTTCTGATCGACAAATATTTGCTCGGCCCGGATTTAATTTTTCTGCGCACGCTGTCTTTCATCGTGGTGATCGCCGCCATCGTGCAATTCACCGAGATGTATTTGCACAAACAACACCCACTGCTGTATCAAGTGTTGGGCATTTACTTGCCGCTAATCACCACCAACTGCGCCGTACTGGGTATTCCCCTCATCATCGTGCAGGAGCGGCATAATTTACTCGAAGCGCTGTTAATCGGCTTTGGCGGCGCCGTTGGATTTTCCATGGTGTTGATTATTTTCGCCGGTCTACGCGAACGTTTGGAGAGCGCCGAAGTCCCGGCCATCTTCCGCGGCTCGGCCATTGCCATGATCACGGCTGGCCTAATGAGCATCGCCTTCATGGGCTTTGCCGGATTGGCCAAGTGATTCTCCTATCCACCGTCACCCGTTAGATCCCATCCTGCAATGAGTACGGCACTCCTGATCATGATTGGTTTAGCCCTGTTCCTGGGGCTGGTGCTGGGCTATGCCGCGATTAAATTCAAAGTCGCAGAAAGTCCTTTAGTCCAAAAGATCGATGCCATTTTGCCGCAGACCCAATGCGGACAATGCGGCTTTCCCGGCTGCAAACCCTACGCCACGGCCATTGCCAGCGGTGAAGCCGACATCAATCAATGCCCGCCCGGCGGCGAAGAAGGTATTCATAAACTGGCCGAATTATTAGGCGTAGATCCCAAGCCCCTCAATGCCGAACATGGCGTACCAAAACCAAAATCCGTGGCCGTGATCGACGAAGAACTCTGTATCGGCTGTACCCTATGTATTCAGGCGTGCCCGGTCGATGCCATTCTCGGCGCAGCCAAACACATGCATACAGTCATCGCAAAAGAATGTACTGGTTGTGAATTGTGCATCCCACCCTGTCCGGTGGATTGCATCCAAATGCAGGTCGTGCAAGAAGATCTGACGACGTGGAAATCGAAGTACCCATTGCATGAAATCCGGAACGTCTGATGCGTACGCTCTATCAATTCCACGGTGGTGTGCATCCGGCTGAACACAAGCAAGAATCTAGCGCCCATCCAATCGTAATGGCCCCCCTGCCGACACAATTGATCGTCCCCTTGCAACAACATATCGGGCAGCGTGCCAAACCGTTGGTACAAATCGGTGACCGTGTACTTAAAGGACAAATGATCGGTCAAGCCGACGGTGCGACTTCCTGTGCCGTGCACGCCCCCACTTCCGGCAGTGTCAGTGCAATTGAAATGATGCCCATGCCGCATCCTTCCAGCTTGCCCGACCTATGCATCTCGATTACGCCCGATGGTGCGGATGAATGGATAACACGTACAGCGCTCGATTATCAAAACATGAATCCGGGCGAGGTGCGCAACCGCCTGCGCGATTTTGGCTTGGCGGGACTGGGTGGTGCGGTATTTCCCAGCCATGTCAAACTCAACCCCGGCAAACTCGACAAAGTGCCGACCCTGATTTTGAATGGTGCGGAATGCGAGCCCTGGATCACCTGCGACGATTTGTTGATGCGCGAACGTGCCGCCGAGATTATTGCTGGCGCCAAAATCATGCAGTATTTATTAAGTGCTGATGCCGTGCTGATCGGTATCGAGGACAATAAGCCGCAGGCCATCGCCGCAATGCGTGCCGCTTGTGCAGCTACCGGCTTCGAGGTCATTGCCGTGCCCACCCGTTATCCGAGTGGTGGTGCCAAACAACTGACTAAAATTCTCACTGGCAAAGAGCCGCCCAGCGGCGGCCGCTCCACCGACATCGGCGTGCAAATTTTTAATGTCGCTACGGCTTACTCCGTTGCACGCGCAGTGTTGCACGGTGAGCCCATGATTTCACGCATCGTCACTGTGACGGGCAATGTCGAGCAACCGCGCAATTACGAAGTCTTGCTAGGTACCCCGGTCAAGGAATTAGTCGCGCTCACCGGTAAGCAGCGCAACGATACACAAAGCTACATCATGGGCGGGCCGATGATGGGGTTTGCCCTGCCAACAGATAACGTGCCCGTAATTAAAGCAAGCAATTGTTTGATCGCCAGTTCCCCAAGTCTTTTCCCTGCGCCTCCGCCGGCTCTGCCGTGCATCCGCTGCACCCAATGCGCACAAGCTTGCCCCGTCAACCTGCAACCGCAAGATCTATATTGGTTTTCGCGCGGTCGTGAATTCGGCAAGGCGCAAGAATATAATTTATTCGACTGCATCGAATGCGGGTGTTGCGATTATGTGTGTCCCAGCCACATCCCGTTGGTGCAATATTACCGTTTTGCTAAAAGCGAAATCTGGGCGCGCGAACGCGAGAAACAACAAGCCGATCTCGCACGCGAGCGCCATGAATTTCGCTTGGCGCGCATCGAACGCGAGAAAAAGGAACGTGCCGATAAACTCGCAGCTAAAACTCAAGGCTCGAAAGCCCCCGCCGCGAATGCCGATATCGATCCCAAAAAGGCAGCGATCCAAGCCGCCATCGAACGCGCCAAATTGAAACGCTCAGGTGTCACCCCGAAAAATGTGGAAAATTTATCGGTAGAAACGCTCAAAGAAATCGATGAGATCGAGGCCCGACGGACACAACTTAAACAGGCTATGGAAAAACAGTCGGATTCTCCGAAATAAATTTCACACGCTACGCAGCCTGTATAGATACTAAGAACACGCGCCACCTAGTTGCTTACCTTCTCCGCAACCACTTTTTTCTCTGGCTGCTAACTAACAACCTAAACCCTTATTCTTTTTAATTCATACGCTTGTTGTAAACATCCGCCCTAAACAATCGCCACAAGTTCCTCAAGTCCGCCGTTCAATAGCCGTTACAAACAGATACAAAACGTCAATAGAAAACAGCCGCTAGTCCAAGCATAATTTACGCGCTGGACGTTATTTATCTAACAAGAACACGATATACAGGCACACCATCCTAACGTTGTTTTGTTCATCAAGGAGCAATGACATGTTGATCGATTCGAAAGTGGTTCTTAGCCAATTAATGGTCGTTATTGCATGTTCAGCATTCGCACTCCAAGCCAATGGCGCCGGTGCATTAGCAATCGATGGGCATCAAGGCGGTCAATATGGATTTACCTACAATTTAAACAGCATGGTGCAAGCCGAACAAAAAGCCTTGCAAGAATGCGGCGATGGTTGCCAAGTCGTCCTACGCTTTGAAACGGGTTGCGCCGCATTTGCCGTAGATCAATCCAATGCGCCCAAAGCCTACGGCTGGGGTGCCCTGAATACCGCATCCGATTCACAAACACGCGCGATGGCTGCATGCAAGATGCGTGGTGGGAAAAGTTGCAAAGTCCAATCTTCCGGCTGCAATAAAAGCTAATCTGCATCCATTCAAGCGCCCAAGTTTGAGCCGCTCGAAACGCCCCTCGGCAGTACATAGCGTACTTTTGAACAAAAACTAGTTCTTAAGAAGCGGCACAAATCCGTCGAGACTATTCCACCGATACCATATGAACTCGGTATTTAGCCGAGTTTTGTAGTTTTTGGGGTATATTCACGTACTTGTTCGCACGGAGTTTTTCCCCAAATGGCTTTCGTATCGACCCCGACCAGCGTCAGTGCCGTGATGTTAAAAGTCCTGTTTGCACTGGTACCTGCAATTGCGGTCTATCAGTTGTATTTCGGGCCGGCGATTTTAGTCAGCATCGTTCTGGCCAGCGTGACTGCCATCGTAGCCGAGGCACTGATGTTACGGCTGCGCGGCTTTCCAATTAGACCATTCCTGCTGGATGGGAGCGCCCTAGTAACCGCATGGCTATTGGCGCTTTCCATGCCGCCGTTAGCGCCATGGTGGCTGATCGTATTGGCCACTCTATTCGCCATCGTAGTCGCTAAGCATTTGTATGGCGGATTGGGCAACAATTTGTTTAACCCGGCCATGGTGGGTTACGCCGTGATGTTGATTTCTTTTCCGGCGCAGATGACACAATGGCCGACACTGACAACGCTAGCGCAGGCGCATTTGAGTTTCGCTGATACGTTGCATTATATTTTTAGCGGAACGCTTCCTGTTAGCCTCAAGCTGGATGCGCTAACCATGGCCACGCCGCTCGATACCCTGCGCACGCAACTCTTACTTGGGCGTGGAGTTTCTGACATTAGCAACATGCCAGTGTTTGGCTATGTGGGCGGTAAAGGTGGAGAATTTCTGGCGCTCGCCTATCTCGCCGGTGGCGCATATTTACTCCAGCAACGTTTGATTTCTTGGCATATCCCGGTGGCCTTTATCGCTGCACTGAGTCTTCTCGCTTTGGGTTTTCATGCTTACGATGCAGCGCGCTATGCCACGCCGTGGTTTCAGCTTGCCAGCGGTGGCGCAATGTTAGGTGCATTTTTTATTGCGACTGACCCTGTTACCGGCGCTACCACCCCTAAAGGTAAAATAATTTTCGGTGCAGGCATTGGGCTTTTAGTCTTTGTCATTCGCACGTGGGGTGGCTACCCGGATGGCGTGGCATTCGCGGTGTTGATATTAAATATGTGCGTACCCTTGATCGACGCTTACACCCAACCCCGCGTATTCGGCCATGGTGAAAGAAAATCATGATACTGGCCACGAAAAATGCGTTGCGTACTGCGGTGATCTTGATCGCTTTTACCGCACTGGGAACCGGCTTGTTAGCGTACACGTTCGACATCACCAAAGACAATATTGCGCGCAACGAAGCCCAAGCCAAGCGCGAGTTGATTGAACAGGCATTGCCCAAATCGCTATACGATAACGATGTCGTACATGATGTCGTGCAATTAGCGCCGACGCCGGAGCTCGGTAGCACACACAGCGCCAACGCCTACCGCGCGCGTTTGCATGGCGAACCTGCTGCTTTGGTCTTGGAAACCATTGCACCCGATGGCTATAGCGGCAAAATCGGTTTACTGGTGGCGATCCAAACCAATGGGGAAATCGCTGGGGTGCGCGTGGTTTCCCATAACGAAACACCGGGCTTGGGCGATTACATCGATAGCGCTAAAAGCCCCTGGATCAAACAGTTCGATCATGCCATGCTAAACACCGATGCCGCGTGGAAAGTCAAAAAGGATGGTGGCCGCTTCGACTACATGAGCGGCGCCACGATCTCACCACGCGCGGTGGTTAAAGCCGTACACAAAGCGTTGCATTATTATGAACAACACGGCAGCGAAATTTTCGCGCGCCCTATCCCACCGCTGGAGCAGCCATGAGCCAACCCACTTATCGTGAAATCGTCGTCAATGGTCTGTGGAAACAAAACACCGGCGTGGTGCAATTGCTCGGCTTGTGCCCGCTGTTAGCCATCAGCACTTCCGTGGTGAACGCATTGAGCTTGGGGTTGGCCACCACCCTAGTGATGGCCGCCAGCAATGGCGCAATTTCGCTGATCCGCAATTTGGTACCGAAAGAAATTCGCATCGCGGTGTTCATTCTCATCATCGCCGCATTGGTGACGGCGATTCAATTAGCCATGAATGCATTCGTACATCCACTGTATTTGGTGCTCGGCATTTTCATACCGCTCATTACGACTAACTGTATCGTATTGGCACGCACCGAAGCCTTTGCTTCCAAAAATCGTTTTATGCACTCAGTAGCGGACGGCTTAATGATGGGTATTGGTCTGACTTTCATACTCGTCATTCTCGGCGCTATGCGCGAGCTCATCGGTAAAGGCACCTTGCTCTCTGGGATCGATTTGGTGTTCGGTACAGCGGCGAATCACTGGGTGCTGCATGTGCTACCGGATTACAAAGGATTTCTGTTAGCTGTGTTGCCACCCGGTGCTTTTTTTGCCCTGGGCATTCTCATTGCAGGAAAAAATTGGCTGGATCAGCGCGCTGCAAAAACTCAGTCCAACCGCTCAATTTCCATTGTGCCGCATGCTGAATAAATCAGCGCTCGTTATCCAAATCTAATTTTCGCGCCGCAGAATGCAAAACGCCCGCTGCATACACAGCGGGCGTTTTGTTTCGTGCATCTTTATCGATCTAAATCCAAGTGCCAATACACCCGATAGCGTTGACCGACCTTAAGGCTCGGTGGTTTTTCGCAGTGGGTACCTTGGCATACCGTTTCATAGGTTTTACCACCAATGTCAACACTGATACCGATGGGGGATGGCGGTAAACCAATGGAACTACCAGTGACTCGATCTTCCTTGTTCAAGACACCATTGTTATTGATATCGCTAAGCGCACCGCCATTGGTATAGTTGACGCCATAGTAGCGTGCCAGTCCGAGATTGCTGCAACTCCCAGCCGGAAGTGTCGCACTGGGTTGGTTCGTGGAGAAATAAGTCGCGCCGCCCAACGAGATAGCGCCACCGATTACCTTTTCACCACTATCCAGCGTGATATACCAACCATCGCTAGCCAGAATGCTACTGGCTGCCGTGGCGGCAGTCGCTGTATCGCTACTTTGAACACTGTTGGCTGTCGCATCGTATAAACTGGCTTCGGTGAGTCCGCTGGTGCTACCGGTGTCCTTGAGCATGTAAAAGCGGTTGGTGACGCTAGCATCTAATGGATGTTCACGGTCGCCAGAACCCAGCAAGATTGCGCGATAACCGGTGTTCACAATGACATCAGGTTTAAACAGAATCTTGCGCTTGTTCGCGCCCGAACCACCTAGGCTTGCAAGTTTGGCCATAGTCCAATTGGCTGAGTTTTGATCCGTTATATTCGCGCGCCAAACATTGCCGCCGGTATCACCGAAATACAGCGTATCGATATATCCGTTACCATCGAGATCCAGCGCGGTGATGTCTGAAGGGACACTATAGTCAAAATCTGAGACCTCGACCGATGCACCACTACCGGTACGACCGACGCGCCACAACACGGTGCCATCCACAGCATCCACGATATACATGGCTCGACCCATGGTTCGGTTATAAGAGGTAGTCGTGGTCGTGGGGCCGCTAACCGTCGTTGTCGTTACCCCGCCTGAAGTGACAGCCGTCGTTGTGGTGACGGTTGAAGTCGCTGTTACCGTACCACTTGCCGAATTGTCTGCGGTAATTTGTTTTCGTGTGCTGGTGCTTACCGTCGTGGTTGTTGTACCGCTAGTCGAGCTCGTGACCGAGGTATAAATACGATCCGGATCCAAGTCATCTACCGTCGGATCATAACCGCCACCGAAGATCAATACGGTTTTGGCCGTGCCGCCATAATTTATTTTTGCCACCTTGGGTTCAGACCAGGTATAGCCTAATTCGCCATAACCAGCACTGCCCGAGGTTTTTTTCCACATAAATGTGGGTGCGATTGGATTGCTGACATCTAAGGCATAGATGAAGCGCCCACCGCGACGTGAACCGATAAAGATTTGTACTTTATCAGCATCGCTGGAATTATAACGGCCATCGTCATTCGCATCGTAATAAGAAATCCCAATGGGGCCATCCATAAAATATTTTTTCGGATTGCTGGTTGTGATCTTATTGGTTGCCGGATCGGTTGTGGCATCGCGTAGACGTTTAAACTGCCCGAAGAATTCCGAGGGAATAAAACCCCAGGCTTCACCACCATCAGCGACATTATTCCCCCCTTTGGCGGCATGAAACACCCCATCATTGCCACCATAGAAAACGTAAATATCGCGATCAGCCGGTTGGCCAATACGGTTGTAATTAATAACCGCCGGGCGCGAATGCAACACGTCACCATGCACACTAGGACGAATACTGCTGAAGTTTCCATCACCATTTTCATCATCGATATTATCGGCGCCACGCACCCAATTGATAATACTGTCACGCTCGGCTGTGCTGGCCGCACCTAACAGTGCCTGACTGATATTCGCGGTGTTAGCCGTAGAAAAAATTGAATCGCTATTAGCTCCCAGAGCAGTGCCGCCTGTGCATGAATTAGTACAGGTATAAAGCGTACGCGCTGTCTGAGTCGTTGGGAAAGCCGTACGAATTTTTTGCGCAGCGCCACCCTTTTCCACTTTATCGCCATCTGGAGCGTCCGTTGGCGCGGTGGGATATTTAAAATCCCAGAAATTTCCACTATCGCTGGTCCAAACACTGGTCACATTCGGGTTAATAAACCCTGTTGCAGCATTTTCAATTCCGGTGCCATTGACATCAGCCAGAAACAAATCACCAGCATTGTCTAAAGCCAATTTATATTGCTTCAGATTGCCGTACCAACGCGGGCTCGCATCAGCATCGGGGCGAAACACACCCATATACACTTGATTCAGATAAGTACCGCGGACGTTGACACTCACCGGCAAAGTCGATGCTGCGAAAACGCTATCGACAGCTTGAATTTGCGCAAATATCTTATTGAAAGCATCTAAAATTGAATTTGTGGTGGCCGCATTTTCACCAGCATTTGTGATTTTGAAGTAATCACCTTTACCATACTTCTTTCCCATGCTGTACAACAACGCAGAATGGGCTCTCCAACTTTGCGTTTCATTATTGGTATTTACAACATCGATCGCGTAAGTGATGACATTTTGCATGCCGTCGAGTGCACTGACATCGGTGCCCGACATGAAGCGTGACCATTCATCCGCCCACACGCTTTGCTCTTGATTCGGGCTGAGAACGATTTCCGGTGGAAAAGTGCCTGTGACGAGGCCGGCGTAATCGGCTAGATAGGTTTTGGAGGTCGTACCGTCACTAGTATTATCGCCTGCGGGGCCATTACTCAAGACAATAATAAAGTTTTTCTGACAGGCATCGTTGAGTGGTGACGCATAAGTACTGGTGGCACCGACAAAAGCCGCGCCATCTTTTTTGGCCTTGTTGTAACCAGCATATGCAGGCAGGCCCTTAAAGTATTGAAAAGCTTCCAGCATTGCCAAAGAGAATTTCGAGCCATTACTTTTATCATTTAATTTGTTTAATCCGTTGACCAATGTCACAAGATTGCCTTTGTTGGCGGCCGTCATTTGGCGCACAGCCGATCTGACGTAACCCCCGTCCGGGCTGCCGTTACCAGCACCGGTTTCCGTAAACATCATAACGCCGACATTGACTTTATCGGTTAGCCCACTGACCACCGATGCCAATGCCTGCATTTCTGAACTAAACGATGTATTCCAGTTTGCGGTGTTATCAATGATGATCAACACATTCGGACGCACAGCCGTGGATGGCGGCGTGAGGAAAATATCGATGTCCTCGGCACGGGTAATACTTAAACCCAAGAGCCATAAACTCAGGATCATTAAGCTGCGAAATGTTTTCATGATATTCCTCCTTCGTTACTACTTGACTTAGCAGGTTGCGCTGCTGGGTAGTCGTACTTTTACGCCTTGCCGCACCGTGACCTTGGCACCGGTTGTGGCATCACTGACGGTCGAAACCAGTTCCCAATTCGTGTCGTTCGGGCAGGCGCCGGTAGCGCAATATTCCGCGCTATAGCCGGTTGCTGCTTTGCTGGATAGACACGTCGCTGGGCTCACGGTCGCGGTGTAATCCGGCGTACCGTCTTTGTTCACATCCAAGCTAATCGTTTGCACGCTGGGCGCGGTGAACGTGGTGAGTGAGCCGATAGCGGTTTCGATGCCGAGTTGAGCGGCAGCCGTGGCTTGCTGTTGGAATTGCGAATTAGCCGCGATGCGCAGATTGAGGCTACTGGTATTGATCGCCGAAATACCGAACAACGTAATCACGATCAAAAAAATCAATGAGACCAGCAAAGTGGAACCTTGCTGCTGGTGTTGTGTATGCATTATTGCTCCCTCCGGGCACTGGGATTTTCCAAGCGAACCAGTTCTGTGTAGGCGTGACGCTTATACTTTTGTACGGCGGTCGCAGGCGTAAAGTCTCCTGCCAAGCCCATTTTGTAAGTTTTAGTGTCGACATAACCGGTGGTGGCTTCGACGTTGCGCGCCACCAACTGAACCCGAGCCGAAACCACATTTCCCCATGCCGTGGTGTCGGTGGGACTCATGACATAATTATTGGGGGTACCGGTACCGATACTGTCCGTGCCGTAATCGATTTGCAGATTCTCAATCCCTTCCACCAAGGGCACAATGACCATGCTCCGACTGGTGCCGCTATTGGTCAGTTCCAACCGCTTGAGCGTTGGGATCGGATTGCCGCCATCATCGTTGGCACCGGTGCAACTGGTACCGGTTGTTGGTACCGAACAAGGACTGATGAAATAAATGTGCGTCACGAATTGGCGAATATCCGCCGGGGTCGTGGTGTCTTTCTTTTTCAACGTCCAGCTTGCGCTGGATGCCGAGCCATCGGCTATCACGGCGGTATCGCTGCGCGATTGCAGATAGACACGACCCGCGACCAAACTGCCGGAAACGACCGTTGCAGCGCGACGGACGACTAAAATATCCGTACCTGAGACGTGGTTAGCATCGCTCAGACAATTGGAGAGTGGGGAAGGAACGGTCGAGGGCGCATCATAGCCCTGGATCGCTAACGGCGTAGCCGCATTCAAATCCGCCAAGACGGTGGTGCAGGGATTCGGTAAAACCGTCGGCACTGCAGCAAGCTCATAATACTCACCATAGTAGCCCGCATGCCGCAGATCATCGGATAACAGTTGCATCGCATAGCGGCCATTTTCGATTTGGCGACTGGATTTTTCCAATTCGACGCGATGTGCGCTGTTGTTACTGACCAGCGTGGCCATGCCAGCGATAAGCAACATGCCGATGGTGATCGAGATCATCAACTCGACCAATGAGAAGCCTGCTTCCGCAGATTTTGGAAGCGTCAATGTATTTGCTTGATCACGGTTCATCATGAGAGATTCGCAATCGAAAGAACGCTACTGACGACACGCCGCTTGCTGTTGTTGCCATATAAGCCACTGCCACAATCCAAGCCCGCTGGTGGTGCATTGGTATCGCTTAAGCCTTGCCATGCTACGGTTACTGTATATTGGTTAGTAGCGCTGTCGAAGGCCACACAGCCCCGCGCGCCGATCATCACGCCGACCTTACTGCCGTCTTTCACTTCTGCCGCACCCTGTAATTGATTATTCCATTCGGTGAGATCGGCCACCGCGCGCGCTTGTTGCTCGACGGATCCCGCCACGCAAGCCGGCGTACTGGAATAGCCTGTACCGACATAACTGCCACCTGTCACATAACAACTGGCCACTTTACGATTAGCATTAATTCGATCGACAATGTCTTGTATTAAAATCAATGCCTGCACGCGCTGATACGATTCCATTTCGGCGGTATTAGCGTGCACTTGCAAACTAGCAAATCCCAACAAGCCGATCATTAGCACCACGAGAGAAACTAAAATCTCAATCAGACTAAAGCCGTGATTGCGAGGGTATGGGAAGGTATTCATGAACAACTTCCTTTCTTACTATTCGGACGACCTGAGAGATCGATGGTGATACAGCGTGGCGAGATCCAAGCAACGTTAGGATTGGGTGCGAGTTGTAGGGTGGTGGCTGCACTCCCCCCGGTACGGCCATCACGGCCATAGGTCACCGATGTCGTAGCCGCAGTAA
>JAHECG010000115.1 GCA_024641855.1 Betaproteobacteria bacterium
AACCGCAACCCAACTCGCCGCGCGCTTCAATTGCTGCGCAGTGTTAAAAGGCGTCGGCAGTATCTGCGCCGAAGCCAACGGCACCTGGTTCATCAACAGCAGCGGTAATCCTGGTTTAGCCGGCGCCGGAACCGGCGATGTGCTCTCGGGCATGATCGGCGCTTTCTTGGCACAAGGCTTGAGCGCATGCGATGCGTTATTGCTGGGCGTATTTCTGCATGGTGCAGCAGCGGATGATTTGGTGGAACGAGGTATTGGGCCGGTTGGCCTGACGGCCTCGGAGGTCACTGATGGGGCGCGACGTTTGTTGAATCAGTGGGTGTATTGTCCCCAATAACTCAGGCTTGTAGCAAGACTAGATTTTATATCTCCGACCACGCACTTGATCCAGCAATTTTGGTTAGATATTTGAAAATGAATATTAGATGTATAAAATATATGTCAAAGATATATATCATTGATAATCAATATGAACACACTACCAGCTTATCCACCCTATTTGACGAAATTAATTACCCCCTGTTTGGCGTCTACTTCACGTTATGCTGAAATACGGAGATGAGATGGAAAACAATAATTTAAAAGAATTTATCCTGAATAAGGAAAACACTGACAGCGTAGATAATAAACTGGAAAAGATACTATCCATTCTACGCAAACACCTAAGTATGGAAGTGGCTTTTATTTCAGAATTCATCCACGGAAAACGCATTTTTAGATTTATTAATGCGGAAAGTGATGAACCAGCGATACATGTAGGTGATTCAGATCCGTTAGAGGAAACCTATTGCAAGCGAATTGCCGATAATGAGCTGTCAAATATTATCCATAACGCCAATCAGAACAGTATTACAAGTAAACTTGATGTAACTGATCGATTATCAATTGGTTCATACATGGGTGTTCCAATCATACTTTCCACTGGAAAAGTGTATGGCACTTTTTGTTGTTATAAAAACGATCCTGATGAAAGCCTGAACGATAGGGATCTGTCTTTTTTAAAAGCAATCGCTGCAATTGCAAGTGACTTGATTGAAAAAAATGCAGAAGTTGAAAGTGAATATCGAGAAGTTACAGAGAGAATTAAATATGTACTGGATAAGAATAAAATCGATATTCATTTTCAACCAATTTACAACTTGAATACAAAGCAAGTTTCAGGATTTGAGTCGCTCTCAAGATTTGCTATGGAACCTTACAGAACCCCCGATATCTGGTTTGCTGAAGCATTGCAAGTCGGTTTGGGTGAACAGCTTGAAATAATGGCGATTAAAAAAGCTATAAAAGAAATCGATAAATTTGATAGTGATATTTATATTTCAATAAATGCATCGCCGGAATATGTTTTGAATGGCGCATTATCCAATGTGTTAAATGATATTAAGATTGATCGTATAGTTCTGGAGGTAACAGAGCATTCTCCCATTAAGAACTATTCTAATTTCAGAACGGCACTTGAGCCGCTTCGAAAACGTGGGATGCGTTTAGCTATCGATGATGCCGGCGCTGGCTACTCAAGTTTCCAGCATGTTCTTGAACTTGAGGCAGATATTATCAAGCTTGACAACAGCCTCGTCCGAAATATTCATTCTTCGCCAAGAAAGTTATTACTTGCAAAAGCACTATGTGCTTTTGCAAAAGCAATAAAGTGTATCGTGATTGCCGAAGGCGTTGAAACAGTTGAAGAGTTGGATGTGCTCAGAGAGCTAGGAGTTAATAAGGTGCAAGGATATTTGCTAGGCCGACCAATGCCTATCACTGATGCGTTATCTTATCTTCAAAATCACTTGCCATCTTATTAATAAATTTTCTCAAATCATTTTATCGAAGTGCGTGAACTAAAGGGGTCAGCTTCGCTTTGTTTTTTCTCTCGATCACCATGTTCATCCTCTCCTGTTCAGAATCCGAAATCGACTTGTATTTCTGTTGCGCTGGATTGATTAGATTTACCTGCCGGTCTCCCCGGTCGTTTCTGCGTGCGCCGTATTCCAGAAGCCGCACATATTTTTTCACTAAATCTGTTTTCGCCCAGTGGTTGTCCCTGCGATAGGGCGAGTCGAATGTCGCCAAGTGCCGCTTCATCTAATTCGCTCCGGAACAGCGCGCGGTAATTGGCTTGCCGCTCAGTACCCTCCCGAGCAATGCCGTGATAGAGCGGATGCGCGGTGATGCGTGAATCGGCTTGGCCCAGCCCGTTATGCCGGTAGCTGCTCCAGCGGTATTGGCCCGGGTCTTGCACCATCCCGGCGCGAACCGGGTTGAGTTCGATGTAGCGCATGCAGGTGAGCAGGTAGGTTTCGGCCTGGATCGCGCTGGATTTGTAGCGCCCTTCCCAGAGGCCGCCGCTGCGGCGGTAGCTGCGGTTGATGTATTGCACGTAGCGCCGCCCGAGGGCTTGCATGAGTTTGGCTGTTCCCGTCTCGCTTTCCGGCGTGACCAGCAGGTGTACGTGATTGCTCATGAGGACATAAGCGTGGATGGTGCAGTGCCAATCGACAGCCGATTTTTCTAGCCAGTGGAGGTAACAGTGATAGTCCTCACACGGCTCGCGATTGATGCCGCGCTGCACGATGTGCTGCGGGATGTTCGCTAATTTAATGCGTGGGCGACGTGGCATGGCATTTCCAAAAAATATTCGAAGCTGACCCCTTTAGTGGAGGTAACTGTGATAGTCCTCTTCGGCAAAAAAACACGGCTCGCGATTGATACCGCGCTGCACGATGTGCTGCGGGATGTTCGCTAATTTAATGCGTGGGCGACGTGGCATGGCATTTCCAAAAAATATTCGAAGCTGACCCCTTTAGTGGTATTACCGAAATCAAATTTTTCATTAAGGTTTCGCCACAGGAGTAGGCGCAGGGAGCCGTTGTAAACATTCTCGTCCCGAATACCGTTCTCGACATTTTTCCCATTGAGGCCGCCAAAAGGATTCAGTTGTCTGGTCACAGCCGGGCAAACGCTGCGGTCGACAGGCTTGCTGTTGCGCTTTATCGAGATAAGTAAACCACTGAACCGAAGCGATCCGGTCTCGCTCTTTCTGCACCAAATCTTTAACGAAAACCAATGGTTCCTTGTTATAGGATCTTTCCCAGGATTTGCCGCCATCGCGAGAAGTAAACAACATAAAATCTTCATAAAGAAGTGGATTCACGAGCTCTAGTCGGTATTCATTACCGACAATTTGAAAGCTGTACCGGTGGAAGCCAAACCATGAAAATGCCTCTTGCATCGGCGTCACGTCGCCAACACCCATCCAGCGCGCTGGGTGAATGTTCTCCCCAAAACTCCGACCGCCATCGTTGCTAATTACAAACACATGGTCACCCCACTTACCGGTTGGCGATAGGTAACGAAAGATCGCTGCATCGGCAATAACAAATATTTTATTATCAGTAATCCCGTAATTCCTGCAGTCGGGATTATTATCATTAAAGTCCCGCAATGACGTCTTAGCACCGTCCACCCTGTGGTAAATAATGGAATAAGCATATGCAAAACCATCAGAAGGCCTGCCGGCGCTATGTACATAGTGCGGGCCAATATCTAGCTTCTCTAAAACACCTAGGCGCCGGCCTTTCAGCTCGAAGAATGAGCCATCCGATAAAGGGCAGCGCAGTACTTCCATCGCAACGGCCTCAAAGCTAAACAGCGTACAAAATAATAAAATCAATAGTCGCATGCGGATTGACCTAATGAGCCAAGGGTTCAAGCAACATCCTTGTCGTAGACCCCGCTACGATAACCTGCGGCAGAGCACTAGCGCTTCCGCCGCTCAAGTAACTTCACAATCTCTGTATAGCCTTGCTGGCGGGCAATCTCGATTAGGCTACCCTCTCCACTCTTTTCGCTAACATCAGCACCGCGCTCCAGTAAGAATTTCACGTTGGCTGCCATGCCTGCTGCCACCGCATAGCTCAGCGCCGTCTCACCATTGGGGTTGCGTTGATTGATGTCGAATTTTTGTTTCGCCAATAGCGCTTGCATGACTTCTGAGGTGGAACCACCGGCGGCGAGCATGAGGACGGTGACACCTTCGTAGATTCCTTTGGGGGTGAGGTTGGCGCCACGCTGAATAAGCGCCAACGCGTAAGGTGCATATTCGGGTTTGTCTAGTGCGACGAGAAGCGGGGCAAGATCGTTCGTACGGTACGGTGAATGGCCAAGAGCATTAATATCTACACTAGCATTTAGCAATTGATCAAACCGTGCGCGGTTGCCTTGAACAATGGCACCTTCTAGGGTTTGGGCGTAGGCCTCTGCTCGTTTCTGGCGGTTAGCTTCCTCCGTGCGCACTTCTTCCAATTCTTGCGCTACTAATCTTGCCTCTTCTCGGCGCATATCTTCGATCTTTTTGCCGTTGAATTTTAGGGGGCGGGCAAATACGAACTGATCTTTCAACGCTTTGCCAATTCTGAAGATTTCAGCGTTACGACTTACCCTAGGCTTTTTCCAAGTTACACCATAATCGTTTGACTCGGTTCGATAAACAGCAACCACAATATTATTCTTATCAACCAACGGATCTTCACTAACAAACAAGTTACTACCTATTATGAGCACGGCCAGCGCACTTTCAGAAGTAGGTTGGGCATTATATAAATCGCGCATCTCTTTTAAGATTTTCGTATCCCCATTTTCTGTTAAAGAAACGCTGCGATCTGAATTCGATTCAAATTCAAAGACCTTATTGTCTGTCAAACGAATAATGAAATTATCACCAAAGGCCGTGTTTTTTAGACCCCCTAATCCCTTGCATATTTGTTCCATTTGACTAGTTGTTTGGAGCCGCTCACTCGGATAGGTGGCATTTAGCTTGATCGATTGTAGACGCAATCTTTTATGGTAATAAACCCGAAACTCCTCATTACGCCCATGTTCCGATGAATGCCTGGTGAGTGGAATGGGCGTCCACACATATTTGGATTTGAGAATGAATTTACTTCCGTCGGACAAACTACATTCAAGGACATCTTCCCTTGTAAAATGCGGCTCCCCCAAAATCCCAGCATATGCCTGTGATCCAAAAGTCAGCGTGGCCAATAAGGCTAGATTTCCAGCAATTCGCATTCGTAGCATTCTATTATCGTTTTGAAAATAATTGGGTGTATTGAATTCCGAGAGATTGGAGTTCGGCCTTATCCATTTGAAAAACATCGCGCGTCGGCACACCGCCAACATATTTTCCTTCAGCACCGTCGTACAGTTTGGCTATTTCCTTTTTCGTGGCTTCAATTGCTAAGTAAAACGCCAAGCGATGACGATTTGTGATTGGCTGCGCGACATAGATACGATCTCCCTTTTTAAGATCACTTTCAGCTTTATCTCCATCGGCAAACCATGTGGTGCCATATATGCTTTTTCTGTTCCCGAAGTCCGGAGTGTCAAATTTACTCGTAGGCGATTTACCTTTGTATTTCTGCACTTCCCAAAAAAACATATTTTGGTCAGCGAAATATTTTTGCTCAAGAATTGTAAATGGCACTTCGTCTGGCTTTAACCCATCTTCATCTTTGCCCCAATAACCATGCGTAGTTTTATCACTGGAACAACTCACATCCCCAAGGAGATTCCCACCGCAAAATACGTTTTTACTTTGTATCCCTTCTGTTACCCCACCCTGCACCGTACCGGAATACAAGCTTTCAATCGGCACACTATCGAACTCCTCGTCCCAAATCCTCGTCTGATTTAAGCCGATAGGCACATACCCTTTCTCGACTATCCCACCAGAGACATTTTGTACACACCCCCCCCGATTAGTCGCATCCACCCAGTTGGTGTGTGCGTAAAAATCCGCCAACGCGTGGCTGTTTTGACCGATCGCATTCAGAATTCGCGAGATATCGCCAGCACCGGTACCCACGCCGACTTGATTGTACAGCCCTCGATTCGCATTTATTTGAGCCAATGAATCCGCGATCCAGTTATCCCCTTTACTGTCTGTGATGGTTCCGTCTTTATAACTTGGTAATTTCTCGCGGGTACCAAATCCACCGGTTCCTCTATCGACATACTCTGGGCCATCATTTGGATTATCAAAATGATTCTTTGGATTATATTGTCCCCCGCCAGCCACTCCGGTGGTTAACAAGGAATAAGGAGAAACTGTAGGGTTTGCTTCCGCAGGTATCGCATCGGTTTGATAGTTGTTGCGAATAATCTGCTCAATGATCGTCTGAGAAAAACGCAGGCCATTCGCCGCGTTATATTCGGCAAAGGCAACGCTCAGAATATCACCGTGACCGTTATCCGAAAATACCGGGTTCAAGTTCCCACCAACAACTACCGCTGCTGGCACCTTAAACAACCCCTGCGGATCCACCCCATTCACCGGATCATTGTTCGCATAAGCATAACGCTCATCGCCATGCATCCAGCCCAAGGGATCGGGACTGAGGTAGCGGCCCTGATTTGCGTCGTAATAGCGGTTTAAGTTGTAGTACAGACCGCTTTCCGCATCTTCAACCTGCCCCGCTAGGCGCAACG
>JAHECG010000040.1 GCA_024641855.1 Betaproteobacteria bacterium
TTCAATTCAAAGCCCTTTGGAATCTCGAAAATCGACTTAGCGACACCCAGACTTGTTTTAACCTCCTGTGCTAACAAGCTATGCCCCGGGTTATTTAATTCCAGCAACAAACCAGGAATACCCCCATTGTAAAAACTGGCTGGTATTAAAAATGAACCGGGGGGATGACTTACGCAACTCTCTGTTTTTAAGCTTTCGGTACGACGAATTTCACAAACGTAACCGAGAATCTTTTTTTCTCCAGCCAACACCATTGACGTTTTTTTTACTTGCTCATATCTCGCAATGACCTCGGCGCGTAATTGCGGTGTCAATTTCTTTAAATCCATAGCTGAAAGCGTGTCCGGTGGAATTTTCGAGCGAGAAGAGTCTGGTGCGCGCGCATGCATCTGATCGTCACACACGCCAACTGCTGTTTTCCTTAATAGATCAATTGTGCAACGTCCAATAGCGGAGACCAACTCCATTTTATGCACATAGGAAACTTTGAGTTCGCAAGAAACCGGGTCAATATTGTGATCGGTATGTCTCATCACAGTTAAAGATCGATTGGATGAATAGTAAATTTCCAGGTCTTCAGGCTTTACAATTTTAGGGATGCCCGATGGTGGCAGATTGATATACGGTAGCCCCTTCTGTTGATTAAATGTAATGCAGCTTTGATGCGTCTTAGTGAGTCGCTGATATGCAGCTTCGTTGCCTATTTCCGTATCCCCATAACCCGTTAGATGCACATAATGCACCTGCACATCCGAGCCAGGATGTTCGTTATACAAAACGGCTGGTGTCTGTGGTGCAACAAGCATTGCAAGCAAGATAAACTTTGCAGAAAAAAACCTTGTACGAGAATTCTCTTGCAAGTGATTAGTCATGTTAATTTCCTCATTTCAGCACCGCTCCTTGCAGAGCTTGGGCTTGAGTAATGCTATCCGTGGAGCGAATGAGGCGTACTTGCCAATACGGGTTAAACAGGCTGCCAATTTCACGCGGCTTACCTATCTCATTTCCATACTCATTATCTTGAGCACCCGCAGGGCGCTGAAAAAACACTTCCGATGCAGATACCGCGACTAAATGGTTGCCGCCAGCGGTATCTGCCTTGTAGGTATTCAGCCGTGTCCCGTTCGTGAACGCTGACCTCCCCTCAGAAGATAAGGTTTGATTTTTATTGCGCAACACCCGGACAGCGAATTGCAGACGTGGGTCATCTTTGCTAAGCGCGTTCTCGGATAAGTCATAGAAATTTGGCAGACCAGAATAGGACCAGGCATTACTGGACACTATTGCCAAAGCACTAGAAGCCGGGTTAACCGGTACAGAATAATCATAATGAGTTGGATCAAGATCAAGGGATGGGCTATCTGCGGCAGTTTGTGCGCCCCATCCCACCGGACTTTCGTCAAGCCTCGAGCAAAGCGCATCCGTTTTATTTTTTGGCACCCATCGCTTTTCCGATAAAGTATCCATGGCTTTCCACTCATCGAAACCGATCAATTCAGTGCCACCGCGCCGAGTCAAAAAATCAACTCTGCCAGATGCCGTAGCCCCACCGCAGTCGGAATACAAACCCGGCAAGGTCCAACTACGTTTGGGTAAGAAATTGTCGCGGAAGGCGGAAATCTTGGCGACCGCTGCAAAACGCGTGCGTTCGCTATCGCTATAACGCGTTACGAAGCCAGGAAAATCATCTGCGGGTAATGTCAATTGCTCAACCGTGACTAAGCCATCATTGTTGTAGTTGGCGGTCGCCACATCATTCATCACCTGCTGGCGCGTGGGAATTAAGCCAATATAGGCAACCTGCTGAGCATTCATCAAAGCATTGCGAATAATATTATCGGAGATTTCGGCGATGTTTTTTAGGTCGTCCGGGTCAACGACACCCGAAGCAGACTGCGCAGCAATGTAGGATGGAAAAAACGCTGAATACTTGATGGGATTAGCCACCGTAAACCCAAAAATAGCGAGCGTATCGACATACTGTACCCAAGACGACAAACTCACCAACTGAGCAATGGCTACTGTATTAGCCACCATCGCTCGATTGGTATACGCCTCATAATTCAGCGCGCGTGCGTTCATCACCCCGGCGCTGTAGGCTACAGCGTCGGCCGTGTTGACGAGCTTAGTTTTCTCTCGCGTAAGCTGACCGGTGTTAAAGAGGAAGAAAAGTGCCGCAAGTCCTCCCACCATAACAAAAATGCCATAGATGAGCGCCTGACCTTGCTGACAATGTCGCAACTTCAACAACGGCCCCCTTCGACTGAAGTTGGCACGTTGCATCATTTTTTAAATTGCTTTCGAGACTAAAATTTAACGAGAGTTATCGTTTTGATATGCGTTTAAGCCTTTTTTCGTCGTGCCCTCTGTTTGCGCATTATCAGCAGAAGCTTGAGAATCACTGATCGCTGTACCTGCAGATTTACCCGAAAGCTCCTGGGCAATACCCGCAGTCTGACTACGCACGGTTTGACCAAAAAATTGGTAAACGGCGATTGCCGCAATGGCGATCATGGCTACAATGACAATGTATTCGGTCATGCCTTGACCTATCTGATTGTTTTTTTGTGTGTATTTACACATCGATTTCTCCAAAATTTTTAATAATGCGTAATTTCTATATAAATAGATACCGGATAAACCCATTTGGTATATACGTTTTAGATATATTAATCCCTATGGCATTATGATTATTACATTAATTTTATTGTCAAAGCAATCTGGGTTTTATTTAATCAGGAAATATTTGTGGCCCAATAATGCTCACAGACCGAGCCCGAACATTCAGCTGATTCTTCATACCCGGTGGGCAAGGTAAGTGATTTAGGGATTGACGTCCGTAAGTCTGCGTCGCCCCCATAGGCCAATCAAAACAAACAATGGCAAAGACAGTACGCAGCCCAAGACAATCGGCCAATCCCCTAATCGTGCATAAGGCGTAAACCCACGAACTGGTTGAACACGCCCCATCAACACACCCTCTTTTGATTCGGGTAGCAAACCTATGACTTTGCCATAGCTATCAATATGCGCAGTGATACCTGTATTAGTTACACGCAAAATGGGTCGCCCTAACTCTTTTGCGCGCATACGCACAATCTGTAAACGCTGCGTAATCGCCAAACTTCCCTCAAACCAAGCCAAATTACTTGGATTTATTAGAAGTGTAGTTTTCGGTAACCAACGGCGAGCAGTCTGACCTGTCAAATCTTCGTGGCAAATCAACGTACCCACCTTTTCTTCACCCAGAGTGAATGGCGATTGATCAGGTACGCCTGCGCTCATATCTTTAAGTGGGATACTAAGTGATTTCGTGAACCAACCAAAACCCATAGGGCTGTATTCGCCAAACGGCATCAATACGACTTTATTATATTGATCCATCACGCCCTGTTTGGGCGCAATGTGCACCACGCTGTTGTAGCCATCGGAATTTGCGGCAATACTCGCAATACCCATAAACACATGGCTACTAGTTTGCTGGCTAAAATGCTGTAAGCTTGATAAAGCGTCCCCTGGCAGCTCATTCAAAAAAATTGGAAAAGCGGTTTCGGGAGTAACAATAATATCTGCTGCATTACGCTCTATAAGATCAATCAACCGTATCGTTTGTTGCTGCACGAACTTAGGGTCAAACTTATGTTCCTGGGCGACATTTGCCTGTATCAAGCGATAACGTAGTGGAGCGCCAGCAGGTTGAGTCCACGACATTTGATTAAGCGCTAAGCTGACTCCAACAATACTCGACAGTAACAACAGGCTTAAACCGATCTGCTGCCGGGTCACTAAAGAAAATAATAATCCGCTCAGAAAAAAACCAATCCAACTCAACCCATATAGCCCGATCACAGGCGCATATCCAGCTAACCAGGTATCAATCAAACTGTAGCCTAATGCAAGCGATGTAAACCCGTTAAAGCATAAACTACGAACCCATTCACCCAGGGTAATAAAGCCTGCAAAAGTTACAACTGCTCTGAATAATGCTATGGAGTGACGTTCTGCCTTAGCATTTGCTTGGTTTATTTTTTGGAAAATTCGCCAGCAGAGGCACGGGATAGCCGTGAACAGCGCCAAATAAAAGACAAATACAAAAATACTAAGCACGGAGGGAATCAATGCCATTCCAGTCTTACCATGAAGCGCACCGAAAACCCATCCACTACCAAATAAATGCAGGCCGAACCCAAAAACAAAACCCAAGAAGCAAGCCTGTAAAGCCGTGCCGCTATTTAACAACAACCAGAACAGGATCGCATATCCTACGAGGACTACTGGCCACCAACCAAACGGAGCCCAACCCAGGACGCTAACTGCGCCAGATGTTCCCGCTAGCGCTAGGGCAGCATAAAACTTCATTTGTTCTCATCCAGTAGGTCGTAATCCAACTTCACATATAGCAGAAATAAAGGATCAAGAAATATTTCAAATCTAACTTTCATAGTTATTTTTTGTGGATCCATTACGTTATGAAATAAACTGTGCCAAAATGATTTCACTCTACCCTGCCTCAAGATCGAATATAACACCCAGAAATTATGTCCAACGATCTACTGACTTTCACTCACCCCCATAACAACTTCGCCCCAATCAAAATCGTCACCACCTCAAACGCACGCTTGATCCAGCGATTTCCTTTCTTCAGCGCAAAGTGGCTGCCGAGGTAGCCGCCTAAGAGTGAGCCAGCCAGCAGCGCAGGCATCCAATCCCAAGCGATCTTTCCGATCAAGCCCAACACCACGGCACCGGTGCCGTTCCAAAATAATCCGCACAGCACTAGGGTATAGGCTACTGCGCGTTTGTAATCCAAGCCGAAGCGATGGATCAACCACATGGTGAGAAACAAGCCAGTGCCGGAGGTGATCGAGCCGTTCAATACACCGATCAAGAACAAACCTAAAACGCCGCTGATCAAGGCACGACCTTCACGATTTTTTGGTTCGTGTTCCAGGCCCAGTTTTGGTTTAAAAACCGAATAAATTCCCAAAGCCATGGTGAGAATTCCCAGCGCTACTGTCGCCCAACGTTCCGGCACATGCAGAATGAAACTCGCGCCGAGGATTACGCCGGGCAATCCAGCACCGAGAATAATCAACGCGAAGCGCCGCTCCAAATGACTTTCTTTCCAGTGGCGCACGGTCGCACCCAAGCCAAGGGCAACGCTGGCTACCTTGTGCGTGGCGAGTGCGACACCGAACGGCAAGCCGAGAAAAATTAACATGGGGAATTGAATCAATCCGGCACCGCCGCCGGACAAGGCTGAAAACCAGTTCGCCATAAATGAAGCGACGAACAGCGCGAGTTGTTCAAGTAAAGGCATCGGATTAAATTTTAAAAGCTGTTAACCACAGAGAACACAGCGGGCACAGAGAAAAACAACACAATGGACAGATCAGAATTTCTCTGTGTACTCTGTGATCTCTGTGGTGAAAACTGTTTTTGGTGTGGCAATTTCAAGGGCGCAGCAGCTTAACAGTCCAAATGCCGGCGATGGTCATCGCTAGTGAGCCGAACACATGCGCGCTGATCGTGGCGATCGCCCAACCATATTGGGCGCGCATCAGCAGCCCGACGCTCTCCGACGAAAACGTGGAGAAGGTCGTGAGACCTCCAAGAAAACCCGTGACGATGAACAAGCGCATTTCATGCGTGATGCCCGGATGGTTGGAGAAATAAGCCACCGCCAAGCCAATCAAATAAGCGCCGATCAAATTCGACGACAGTGTGCCGAGTGGCATATGGGGATGAGTCGGATTGAACGCCATCCCCAAGGCGTAGCGCAACCAAGCACCGATGGCAGCGCCCATGCCAATCGCGAATATCACTGAGCCTTGCATAAATCATCCGATGCCAAAAGCGCAAGAATAGCGCAGAACCTGATCAACGACCAAGTGCTGCGCTAGTCACCATACCTCTTACGTCGCCGAATTTTTACGTTGGCGACGCATCAAACGATAAGCGGCAGGAACAACAAACAAGGACAACAAAGGCGCCGTCAACATGCCACCGACCATCGGCGCAGCGATACGACTCATCACTTCGCTACCGGTGCCGCTACCGAACATGATCGGCAACAAGCCGGCAATGATCACCGCCACCGTCATGGCCTTAGGCCGCACACGCAACACAGCGCCTTCGCGAATCGCATCCAGCAAATCGGCATCTTGATCTTTGCCTTGATCCAGTCGCGCCTGCCATGCCTGCTTCAAGTAGATCAACATGATGACGCCAAACTCGGCTGAGACACCGGCCAGGGCAATGAACCCCACCCCAGTGGCAACGGACAAGTTGTAACCCAGTAAGTACAGAATCCAAATGCCGCCGGTCAAGGCGAAGGGTAAGGTCGTCATGATTAAAAAGGCTTCATCGAAACGTGAGAACGTGAGGTACAGCAGCACGAAAATGATCAACAACGTCGCCGGCACTACGAGCTTCAAGCGCGCATTGGCGCGTTCCAGAAATTCGAATTGGCCGGAATACGTCAGGCTGACTCCTGGTTCAAGTTTGACGTCACGGTTTATTGCTTTGCGCAAATCATGCACCACGGAAGACAAATCTCGACCGCGCACGTCGATATACACCCAGGTGCTCGGGCGGGCGTTTTCGCTCTTGAGCATCGGGGGGCCATCGGTCACGCGAATGCGCGCCACGCTGCTGAGCGTAATCTGGCTGCCCATCGGCGTGTAGATCGGCAATTGCGCTAGCCGTTCCACCGTATCGCGCCACTCGCGGGGATAGCGCACATTGATCGGATATCGCGCCAAGCCTTCGACGGTTTCGCCAACGTTTTCTCCACCGATCAAACCACTGACCACCGATTGCACGTCTTCGATATTGAGGCCGTAACGTGCGGCCGCTTTGCGGTCGATATCAACATCCACATAGCGCCCGCCGGTCAAGCGTTCGGCCAAAGCTGAGGAAATGCCCGGAACCGTTTTGGCGGCTTTTTCGACTTGCTGCGCAATATTGTCGATGTCGTCCAAATTGGTTCCGGCGACCTTAACGCCGATGGGACTCTTGATACCTGTGGCCAGCATGTCGATGCGATTGCGAATCGGCGGTATCCAAAGATTGGCCAAGCCGGGAATTTTGACGATTCGATCCAACTCGTCCACCAGTTTGTCCGGGGTCATGCCAGGGCGCCATTGCTCGCGTGGTTTGAACTGAATCGTTGTCTCGAACATTTCCAAGGGTGCCGGATCGGTTGCACTCTCGGCCCGCCCGGCTTTGCCGAACACGCGCAAAACTTCCGGTACAGTTTTGATCAAGCGATCCGTCTGCTGCAACAGCTCGGCGGCTTTTTGGGCCGATAATCCAGGCAGCGCGCTCGGCATGTACAGCAGGTCACCTTCATCCAACGGCGGTAAAAATTCGCCACCGATTTGGCTGACCGGCCAAGCCGAAGATAGAAAGACCAAGGCCGCCGCCACCATCGTCAGCTTGGGCCGCGCCAACACTCGCTCCAACATCGGACGATAAATCCGAATCAGAAAGCGATTCAGCGGATTGCGCGTCTCATCCGGCAGCTTGCCGCGAATCCAGTAGCCCATGAGGATTGGGATCAACGAGACGGATAAGCCGGCCGATGCGGCCATGGCGTAGGTTTTGGTAAACGCCAGCGGGCCGAATAGCCGCCCTTCTTGCGCCTCCAGGGTAAATACCGGAATGAACGACAGGGTGATAATCAGCAATGAGAAAAACAGTGCTGGCCCGACTTCCACTGCAGCCTCTGTCATCACTTGCCAATGCGCTTCGCCTTTGAGCAATACACCGGGGTGCGCGTGTTGCCAGGACTCCACTTTTTTGTGCGCGTTTTCGATCATTACCACCGCTGCATCGACCATGGCGCCGATGGCAATTGCAATACCGCCGAGCGACATGATGTTGGCGTTGATCTCTTGATGGCGCATGACGATAAAGGCGATCAATACGCCCAAGGGCAAGGATACGATCGCCACCAACGATGAGCGCAGGTGCCAGAGAAATATCCCACACACCAAGGCCACGACGAGGAACTCTTCGATCAGCTTGTGCGTCAGGTTCTCCACCGCGCGATCAATCAATTTGCTGCGATCGTAAGTGGGCACGATCTCAACACCTTTGGGCAAGCTGGTCTTGAGCGTTTCGAGTTTTGCCTTCACTTGCTTGATGGTTTCGCGCGCGTTCTTGCCGGAGCGCAAAATCACCACACCACCCACGGCCTCACCTTGCCCATCCATCTCCGCAATGCCGCGCCGCATTTCCGGCCCCAACTGGATATGCGCCACATCCGCCAAGGTCACCGGCACGCCACCCACCAGCTTGAGCGGGATTGCGCGGAAATCCGCAATCGATTGCAAATAACCACTCGCACGCACCATCAGCTCGGCTTCGCCCAACTCCAATACTGCGCCACCGGTTTCCTGATTAGCCATGCGAATCGCCTGATTCACTTGAGTATGCGTAATGCCCAAACTGGCGAGCTTGACCGGATCGAGCACGACTTGGTATTGCTTGACCATGCCGCCAACGGTGGCGACCTCGGCAACATTCGGCACGCTCTTCAATTCGAACTTCAAAAACCAATCTTGTAAGGAGCGTAGTTGCGAAAGGTCGAGCTTGCCGCTGCGATCAACCAAGGTGTACTGATAAATCCAGCCTACCCCTGTCGCATCGGGCCCCAAGCTTGAGCGCGCGCTGGCGGGCAGACGCCCTTGTACTTGGTTGAGATATTCGAGCACCCGTGAACGCGCCCAATACAAATCGGTGCCATCCTCGAATAACACATAGACGAAGCTATCGCCGAAGAAGGAAAAGCCGCGTACCGTCCGCGCACCTGGCACTGAGAGCATGGTCGTGGCGAGTGGATAGGTCACTTGGTTTTCCACGATCTGCGGCGCTTGCCCCGGATAGCTGGTGCGGATGATGACTTGCACATCGGAGAGGTCAGGCAGCGCATCGATGGGTGTCGTCATAACCGCCCATACCCCCCAGGCAACCGTAAATACGGTCGCCAGCAACACGAGAAAACGGTTGGATACTGACCAACGAATCAGTTTGGCAATCATGGATTGCCTCCCCGCTTCTCGATTTTCTCAACGATCAAGCCATCATCGGTTTGACGCACTTGTACGTGCACCTTGTCGCCTGCTTTAAATCCTTTAACCACTTCCGGTTTGGCCACAGGAAAAGCCATGGTCATGCCTGGCATGGACAAGGTTTTAAATGGGCCATGTGAGAGCGTGACCTCATCTTTGCCGACTTCTTTAATCGTCGCATCGGCTTCGTGCAATGACGGCGTTTCTGTCATCACCATCGCTGCATCAGGCTTACGCGCCATGATGCCGGACAGACTGGCTTCGGAGTCGATCAGGAATTGTCCGCTGGAGACGATTTGCTGGCCTTCCGACAAACCAGACAGAATCACCGTTTTTTCGCCAACTTCACGCCCCAAGTTGACTGTGACGGGAACAAAGCGGCCATTTTCACCCACCATCACCAAAGCCCGCTTGCCACTGCGAATAATGGCTTCGGTCGGTACCGCTAACGCCGTGCCTTCATCCGCCACCCCAAGGGTCACCAGCGCCGATAGACCCGGGCGCAAGCGCCCTCCCTTATTCGGCAATTCGACCCGCACGCGCAGGCTGCGCGAAGCTTCGCTGAGCATCGGGAGTATTGCGGTGATGCGGCCCTCGATCATTTCACCGGGGAAGCCATCTATTTGCACTTGGGCGCTGCCACCGTTACGCACCGAAGACGCGAATGCTTGCGGCACGGCCACTTCCAGCCACACCGTGTTCAAGCCATTGATGCGCGCCAGCGTTTGACCGCCCATCACCGTCATGCCGGTGCGCACGTCGAGTGATTGCAGCAAACCGCCGATCGGTGCAGTCACCGTGTAGCGTGATTGAGGGACGCCGCTTTTCTCAACGTTGGCGATCAGTTTTTCCGGCATTCCCAGCAAGCGCAAACGATCGCGCGCAGCCGCTAACAAGGCCGCGTCGCCAGAAGTGCGGATTGCAATCAATTCGTGCTGCGCCGCAGCCCATTCCGGCACCAGAAATTGGACTAAGGGTTGACCGGCTTTTACCATATCGCCCGGCGCCAAGGGCCAGGTGTGTTCGACAAAACCATTGGTACGGTTTTGCACCACGGCCATATTGCGCTCGTTGTAACCGATCAACCCGGTCGCTTCAATTTTAGTGGCCAACGAGATGCGTGATACCGCGGCCATTCTTGCGCCAAGATTTTGTAGCACGGTCGGATCGATTTTGATGCCAGAACCTTCGCCACTCGCGTCGGCATACTTGGGCACCAGTTGCATGTCCATGAAAGGCGATTTTCCAGGTTTATCAAAACGCTGTTGTGGATACATGGGGTCGTACCAGAACAGCACCTTGCTCTCTTCCTGCTTGGTAGCCCCCATTGAACCACTCATGTCGGGCGATGGGGCCATTGCGGAACGTTGGCTCCACCACCAACCACCTCCCGCACCCAGTGCCAGCAGAACAAGGCCGACAACAAAAAATATGAAGTTCTTTTTGAACGCGCTCATTGTTTTTCTCCATCATGTTCACCAAAGGCGTAGTGCAAACGTGCTGCCATTTGGCTGCGCTCACCCGCAATTTGAATCAGCTTAAGTTCCGTATCGATGCGTTCGCGGCGTGCGACAATCACTTCGCTCAAACCACCTTTTCCACCGCGCCAATCGGCCATCGCCAGTTCAACTTTTTCTGTGGCGAGCGGCAGCAAAATGTCGCGTTGACGTTTCAATGCGCTATCCAGACGCTCGTAATCGGCCAAGTCGGATTCCAACATCGCTGCATGCTCGCGCAATGTGGCTTCGCGCTCGGCATCCAAACCAATACGTTCCGCACGTTTGGCTGCGATCAACGGGTCTTGGCGTTTTTCGGTAAATAAGCGCAAATCAAAACGCGCCTGTACGCTGAGCATGTCGCTAAACTGCGATGCGCGTTTTTGATAGGCCACTTCCAGTGACCAATCTGATTTCTTGGCGGCTTGCGCTTCCTTTATTTCAGCGTTCAGCACGTGTTCTTTGGAGTTGTAGAAGGTAACCTCCGGGTGCTGATGCAACTGATGCAATAGCATCTGACGTGTGATCGACCAGTCTGGCGTACTGCCTTGCAAAGGTTCCTCTGCCATCGGGCCTAGCCAGCGCTTGAGAGCTGCAATGGCCTGAGTGCGGCTCGCTTGCAAACCATCTCGACGATTTTCGATGGCAGCGGCTTCTTGCCGTGGCGCGACGATCTCTGCGGTCATGCCTTTGCCGCCGGCGAGTCGGGCGCGCACAGCCGCGTCAAACATACGATTTTCTTCCAGTAATTCGTCGATACGGGCCAATTGTCGTTCCACGCTATCGCGCCCAATCCACGCCACAGCCGTTTCGCGCAACACCATTAGTCGCGTGATTTGCGTTTGCGCTTCGGAAACTTCCACTTGCCCTTGCGCCACCGCCGCTCTGGCCTCGCGCTTATCCTGATTGGGAAACTCTTGCATGATGCCGATGCGGCGCATGGTCATGAAATCACGATCCAATTTAAAGCGATCTTGGCTGGTGACCGGCAGATTATCGATCCCGACGACGAGTTTTGGATCCGGCAATTCACCTGCTGGAATCGCTGCGGCACGAGCCGCATCAACTTGCGCAGCATTTGCCATCAAGGTCGGCGTGCTACGCAAAGCCTGCGCTAAGGCTTCCTTAAACGTTAAAGGCGCGGTAAACGCTGGCGTGCTGACACTCATGAGTGCAAGGAGAATCGCCAAACCATGTGTCTGTAGCCGCCAATGGGCTGTATATGCAAGAGAAAACATGTTCAAATTCCTTTCGAGATTGGCGCAACGCTTGGATCAATACCAAGGCGCGCGAATATCAGTGCGACGGTTTAAAACCGACGCACAAAACTCGGTACTTCAGGAATTTAAACTAGGGCTGGCGGTCGCCAGACACTCGATGGATCGAACGATGGGACGAATTGCAAGCGCGGTGAAATCCATACGGCTTGTTCAGTTACCGGAACTTGAATGGCTAAGCCATCTCCCAGAAACTGCCAATTTGTAGACTGACAATGTTGCCCGCCTTTACAAGATTTGCAGGTCTTGCTGGGAGCCTCATCCTGATGGCAGCACTGATGCATCTCAGCGCTTTCGGCGACTTGTTGCATCGCTGCACTATGCTTCATCGGGCAAGAACAGGCGGCAACGGCAATGCTCGCGAACCCCTGTGCTGGGATCGCGATACACAGTAATAAGCTAATCAAAAACCGTCGCATGCTCTTATTCTAGTTAAAAACAACAAATATTGTCGATCAATTTTCAAGTGGCCGGATCGCAAGGCCACGGATTACGCCCTATCCCTTAGATGGGCTATTCCCGTCAGCCGCCCTGGAAACACTGGAAAAGTCTTCCCAACTGACTTCTTCAATATGATAAGACCGCCCTTGAAAATACTCATCTTCCTCATCATGGTTTGCCGCTTGGCTCACACTGGCTTGCGGTGCTGCAGCTTGGGCAGTGGCGGTTTGCACGGTTTTCATGGGGCCAGGTTCACCATATTTAACATCAGGTACTTGTGTGTTCTTGGGTTCCAACGGAAAACGCCAAAATAGGCGATCGACTTCTACGCCGACTTGTTTCAACACGAACTGTTTTATCGGTTGTTCGATAATGAAGGAAAAGCGTAACTTTTTGTGCGGTGGGGTTTCGATCATTAAGACAATTCTGTTATCCGCAAGCGTCGACGCCACAATTCGCGCGCGGATTTCAAAACGCGCCAAATATTCATGCGCCGCTTTTACGGCCAAATCCGCACGCGCTACACGGCGTTTGTCACGCATGATGGGCGGCATCACCAAGCTTGCCGTCGCAATCACTACGGTGATGGCAACGGCGATGGAGATGACGGCATAAATATCCATATCGACTTACTGTATTGCCTGCTCGACGATGGAGCGCAATAATTTTTCCACTTCTTTCAACGCAGCTTTTGAAGCCGATGTAGCTGAAGCAGCATCCGGTTTTCTAAAGCTGATGTAGGTTTTGTTCGGTTCTTTCGGCAGCACATAGACAGAAATAATATAGGGACAGAACACAATATTATGTGGATCCGCTTCCATGGTCAGACGCGATACGGTTGCGCTACAAAATTCATAAGATTCAGCCTTGATGAAAATCGGTTTTGCGCCCGCCACCACACTCCCGGTACGCTCCAACATATCGCCAATATGCGAAGTGGTGTTAATCACTAAGCCTTTCTCGATAATCGCTTCATTAATAGCGCTTTTAATAAAGTCAAAATCCTGTTTTGAAGTGTAGGTCATAATGTGCTTATCCCCTGCAAAAACATTGGTAGATAAGGCGCATAAAAACAGCGCTAGAACCGGAAAAAGTCGAATACGCATTAAAAAATCCTCTGCAACAATCAAATAGTTAGAATAACAAACGACCGCTTAGAAGAATAGTGGATATTGCAAGAGAAACCATACAAAATCAGCTATCCGCTTTTAACGCGACGTATTGAGCAAGTCCTGAAGTTCGGCCAGTTCAGCGCTAACGGCGGCGGCAGCCTTCTTCTCAATTTGACGATAACGATCCAACACCGCCGCACCAAAAGGCGTAATTTCGGCCCCACCGCCGCGCTTTCCACCCACTGCCGCCAAAACAACCGGTCTCTGAAAAGCCTGATTCATTGCCTCGACCAACAACCAGGCACGACGATAAGACATCGCCATCTCACGCGCCGCTGCAGAGATCGAACCACAGCGCACGATGGCTTCAAGCAATGCGACCTTGCCCGGGCCAAGCGAAGTAGCGGCGCCCAACAAAATGCGAATAGAAGGATTGGGGAATTGCTCCACGACTAGCTTTGCTCCCAGCGCGCAGCAGCAGCATCGTCACTGCTCCGCGCCTCGACCCAATGTGCGCCATCTGAAGTTTGCTCTTTCTTCCAAAATGGCGCCTGAGTCTTCAAATAATCCATGATGAATTCGCAGGCATGGAATGCGGGGCCACGGTGTGCACCAGCCACCGCCACCAATACGATCTGATCCATGGGCAATAAACGCCCGACACGATGAATCACCAGTACCTCATCAACTTCCCAACGTTGTTGCGCTTGTTCGGCAATCGACGCTAACGCTTTCTGCGTCATCGCAGGATAATGCTCAAGCGTCAGTTCCGATACGGAAGCACCCGCATTGACATCCCGCACCAGGCCGATAAAAGCAACGACTGCGCCAACATCCGGGCGGGCTTGGCGTAGCAGTGAAATCTCCGTCGTTAAATCAAAATCGGCTTCTTGCACCCGGACGCGCACACTAACCTCCCGTCACTGGCGGAAACAAAGCCACTTCATCGCCGTCTTTTAAAGCGGTCTCGAAACGTGCTAAATCTTGATTTACCGCCACGCGTAGGTTTTTTTCCGCAGCTAAGGTCGCTTGCCATTGCGGGCCACGGGCGCGTAAATAATCGAGTAAGTCACTGACGCAAGAGCGTGTCGATTGCAGCGTAATCTGCTCCTGCGCCAAACCTAAGTTTTCACGCAAACGTGCGAAATACAGCACGTTCAGTAACATGCCAACAATTCCGAAAAAGGGATAAAGCGTACGCGTTCACCACGTTTAATCGGCGTACCCGCAGGGCAATTTATTAAACCATCGCCCCAAACAGTGGAAGTCAACACGCCAGAACCTTGATGCGGAAACAATACCGCACGACTGACGCCATCCATGCCCGGCTCCAGACGCGCACGCAAATATTCGCGACGACGATCCGGTTTCAACCAATCGAAATTTGCCTCGACCCAAAAACTGCGTGGTGTGACATTCATCACGCCTTGCGAGCGCAGCAAAAAAGGTCGGGCAAAAATGCAGAAGGTGACGAACACCGATACCGGGTTGCCAGGTAACCCGATAAACGCTGCATTTTCGATACGACCAAAAGCCAAGGGCTTGCCGGGTTTCATGGCAATTCGCCACATATTGATGGAACCGATTTGTTCTACCGCAGCCTTGACATAATCTTCCTCACCAACCGAAACACCACCGCTGGTAATAATCACATCCGCCTCTTGCGCCGCTTGCTTTAACACTGCGACCGTTGCCTCTAGGTTATCGGGCACGGTACCGAGATCAATGGGAATAAATCCCAGCCTTCGCAATAGACTATTTAGCGTGAACCGATTGGAGTTATATATTTGGCCCGGCGCTAACGCTTCGCCCGGCATAACCAGTTCATCGCCGGTAAAGAAGGTGGCGATGCGCAGCTTACGATATACCGGTAACCGCGCCATACCAATCGATGCAGCAAGACCAATATGCTGCGGCCCGAGGTGGGTGCCGCCTTGCAAAACCATTGCGCCCGCAGCGATGTCTTCACCCGCCAAACGAATGTTTTCCCCCGTCGTCACGGCAGGATGAATCGCCACAATGTCATCCGTTTGCTTTGTATTTTCTTGCATCACGACCGCATCCGCGCCTTCCGGAATAGGAGCCCCGGTAAAAATTCTGGCAGCCGTATGTGCCGCTAAAGGGTCGCCCATTGTGCCAGCTGCAATACGCTGAGAAACCTGTAGTCGCGTCACTGCGCTGGGATTCAATTCGGCTGCACGCACGGCATACCCATCCATAGCGCTGTTGTTATAAGGGGGGACGCTAACCGGCGAAGTAATTGAGGTGGCTAAAACCCGTCCTAAAGCGTCCATGGTGAGCGCATCTTCGATCGCCTGCACCGGCTCTGCCGCATGCAACAAATGATCTAAGGCTTCATCAACGGAGAGTAAGGGGGGCTGAGTCTTATCGTTCATTGCAGTCCTATTTTTATTAAAATAAATTGTCCAACCGACACTACCGCATTTAAATCGAATTGTGGCAACGACGTTTCTATCGGTGAATCAGTTGCAATCGCGATGATGTGCGGATCTTGAGGAAACAACAAGGGTTTACCATTTGCTGCGCGATAAATTTCGAGTTTGGGAAGTGCGGCGTGCTTAAAACCTTCGACTAAAACTAAATCACAGGGAGAGAGCCGCGAGAGGTGTGCCTCCAAGTTCGGCTCAGCCGCGCCGTTTAATTCATGCATCAAAGCCCAGCGCTGGTCGGAGGTGATCAAAACTTCGGCAGCTCCCGCCTTGCGGTGGCGGAACGAATCCTTGCCCGGTTGATCTATATCGAAATCATGGTGCGCATGTTTGATTAAAGCCAATTTCAATCCCTGCGCCGTGAAAAAGGGAATGAGTTGTTCCAATAGGGTGGTTTTACCGCTACCACTATAGCCGGCGAAGCCAAATACCTTCATCGCGATTCTTGTATCTGCCATTGATAAGGGCTATATTCTGACAAATATAACGCTTTTACACCAGCCATGCTGACCGACACTTTCAATCGAACCATCGAATACCTACGCTTGTCGGTCACCGACCGCTGCGACCTGCGCTGCACCTACTGCCTACCGGAGGGTTTTAAAGACTTTGAAGAACCAGAGCATTGGTTAAGCTTTGAAGAGATCGAGCGCGTTGTCGGGGCATTTACCCGTCTCGGCGTGAAGCATGTACGCTTGACTGGCGGCGAGCCATTATTGCGGGCACGGCTGCCGGAGTTAGCGCAACGTCTTAAAGGGTTACCCGGTCTACACGAACTTTCCTTAAGCACCAACGCCACACAACTGGATAAACATGCTGCCGCGCTAATGCAGGCAGGTGTAACCCGCATCAATGTCAGTTTGGACTCTTTACAAGCCGAGCGTATTGCACAAATTGCCGGCCGAGATGTATTGCCAAAGATACTTGCTGGCTTGCACGCAGGAAAAAAAGTAGGCTTTGACCCAATCAAAATTAACATGGTCGTTATGCCCGGTATAAACGAGGATGAAATCGACGCCATGGTAGCCTTTTGTATTACGCACGGTTTTACGCTGCGCATGATCGAAACCATGCCCATGGGAGAAACCGGGCGCAACGCGCAGCATTTGGATTTACAGCCGGTCAAGGCTCGGTTACGCGAACAATTCGGATTGGTTGAAGGCTTCTTTAGCGGCAGTGGTCCAGCGCGCTATCTGCAAACACCGGATGGGAAATTTAACCTGGGATTCATCACACCGATTTCGCAACACTTCTGCGAAACCTGCAATCGGGTGCGACTATCGGTCGATGGTACTTTGTATTTATGTCTGGGACAGGACGAGAAAGTTGAGTTGCGGCCCCTATTACGCTCAGGCGCCAGTGATCAAGATTTGGCAGATATCATTCAGCACGCAATGACGATTAAACCCGAGCGCCATGAATTTCGCGAGCAACCCGCTAAGCTAGTGCGCTTTATGTCAACGACTGGCGGCTAACAGCCGCTACTTGATTGAAACAATTGCATTGCCGCTTATCGCAACGCTTGCAAACGATTAAGCGCTAATTCGTTTCCATTTCGCGTTCGGCTAAACTCGCAACAAGTGGGCAACCCGCCTGATTTTGACCGGTGTCGCAACGCTGCACCAAATCGACTAGGGTTACTCGCATGCGTTCCAGGTCAGTGAGTCGATCTTCGATCAAGGATAGCTTTTGCATAGCCACCCCTTTCACATCGCTACAACTGCCTTCGCCCAAATGCAACAAATTGATAATCTCTTCTAAGCTAAAGCCCAAACGCTGAGCACGCTTAATAAAAAGAATCCGTTGAATCGCATCCAGGGGATAGAGTCGATAGCCTTCTACCGGCTTTGCGGGTTCCAATAACAAACCACGCCGCTGATAGTAGCGAATCGTTTCGATATTGACGCCTGCCTTGCGCGCCAGTGTTCCGATTGTTATGCCTTTGAGTGCCATGCCAAAGGTTAGCGGCACGCCCGAAAAAAAATTTAGTTTTTCTTTCACTTGAAATAAAAATAAACAAAATATCCAATGGATTCAGAGATAAACAGTGTTTATTTATTTAATCCACAAAAAAACTTAAGGTTTCAATTGATGCGCCGTTAAACCCTAAGCGCATGAAAAACAAAATATTGTTCCTAGGAACGGGCTTAACTGATATATTTATGCTAATTAACCCGCCATCAACCTATTTTAAAAGCACATAAAAACATGAACCTATCCATTGCATCTAAAATCGCGCTAGTAACACTAGCCGTTTCTTTGACTGGTTGCGCAACCAACGGCGATCCTCGCGATCCTTTGGAGCCGCTCAATCGTGGCATTTATACGTTCAACGATACGGTTGATAAAGCGGTGACAAAACCCATCGCCCAAGGCTATCGCGCTGTTCTGCCCAGCCCAGTACGAACCGGCGTGAGCAATTTCTTTTCCAATATTGACGATATTTTCGTCACTGCAAACAACCTGCTGCAATTTAAACTCCATACTGCAGCTTCGGATTTTGCCCGCTTACTAGCCAACACAACACTTGGTATTGGCGGAATTTTCGATGTGGCAACTAGCTTCGGACTACCAAAACACGACGAAGATTTTGGCCAAACCTTAGGTTACTGGGGCGTTGATGACGGGGCTTTTCTCATGCTGCCATTGCTCGGACCGAGCAATGTGCGTGATGCAATTGGTACCGGAGTTCAAGGCTACTTCGACCCAGTTTGGAATTTGAACAATGTTGCCGTGCGTAACAGCTTGATCGGGTTAAACGTCGTCAATAGCCGCGCCAATCTACTGGATGCGGAAAAAGTTCTGGATGCCGCCGCGCTCGATCCCTATACCTTCTTGCGTGACTCTTATATTCAGCAGCGCCGCAGTTTGATTTATGACGGCAATCCGCCGCGTGAAAAATTAAGTGACCTGGATAGCGAGCCCGTCAATAAGGGCGCGGTATCAAGCGTAGAAAATCCTGAAAAGGTTGCTGAAGTACCAGCCGTTAAAACTGAAACTGCCGACGTAGCACCAGCAATTCAGGCGGAGAAAGATACGGAAGCAAAAGTGGAAACTGCGACAACGACTGAAAAATCGGCTGAAGCAGAGAACGCCGAAAGCAATGGTCTGACGACGTTAGTCGCTTGGCTATTCAGTGGTAGTAACGCTACGGCGGGGCAAGAGTAAAGCCGCGACTTCTTTCTTACGTCCATGGCGCGGGGTAACCGGCGCAGAACTTAAGGCCGGGCTTTCCGGCCTTTTTTCTTGCGCGGGCGCTAGCGCCGTTTCTGGTTCACGCTTGGTATGTGGACGCTCTCTATCGCGCCCCCTACTGCCCGAACGCTCCCGGCTATGCGCTACTTCAAAACGCTCCGCACTGTAACCCGGCAACGCTTCCATAGGAATGCTGCGCTTGATCAGTTTTTCGATATCGCTCAAATAACGCTTTTCTTCAGGTGCCACTAAGGAAATCGCTTTACCGCTAGCCCCAGCTCGCCCGGTACGGCCGATGCGATGCACATAGTCTTCCGCATTGTGCGGCAGGTCAAAATTCACGACACAAGGTAAGTCGTCGATATCCAAACCACGCGCCGCAACATCGGTACCGATCAGCGCTTGAATTTTTCCTTCTTTGAATTCCGCCAAGGCTTGGGTACGCGCCTGCTGGGTTTTATCCGAATGGATAGCCACTGCGTTGATACCCTCATGCGTCAATTGATGCGCAATGCGGTTGGCGCCGGTCTTGGTATTGGTGAACACCAAGACCTGATGCAAGTTTTCATTTTTGATGATCTGTGCCAGCAAGTGCCGTTTATGATCAGCTCCCACGGGGTAAGCCACTTGCAGGATGTTGTCGGATGTCGCGTTGCGACGTGCGACTTCGATCAACTGTGGATCGCGCATGAATTCGTTGGAAAGCCGCTTGATATCTTCTGAAAAGGTAGCCGAGAACAACAGGTTCTGGCGGCGCGGTGGGAGGAAACTAAAAATTCGACGAATATCCGGCATGAAACCCATGTCCAGCATGCGATCCGCTTCGTCCAGCACCAAAAATTCAACTTGGGACAAATTCACGCTCTTCTGATGCAGGTGATCGAGCAAGCGCCCAGGCGTTGCCACTAAAATTTCGACACCTTTACGCAACTCTGCAATTTGCGGGTCGATATTCACCCCGCCATAAACCGAAGTTGAGCGTAAAAATAGATGCTTGCTATAGGTTTTAACGCTCGCCTCAACCTGCGCTGCGAGTTCGCGCGTTGGGGCAAGAATTAGGCCACGCACTGAATGTCGCGCAGGCGAGGTACTGGTATTCTGATGGACTGCGAGTTTGTGCAACATCGGCAAGGTAAAACTGGCGGTTTTACCGGTTCCAGTTTGCGCACCCGCCATCACATCATTGCCTGCCAGTACCACAGGAATTGCTTGCGCCTGAATTGGCGTCGGTTCGGTATATCCAGTATCTACGATCGCACGCAGCAAATCGGGGTGAAGGCCTAATTCATCAAAAGTCATTGAGTTACCACAGAAATAAACAGAATTTGCACAAATTATAGGCGAAATAGCCTGGTTTCGGGAGAAAAGCTCGTTAGTTCACAAGAATCAAACGTCTCACCACAGAGAACACAGAGTACACAGAGAAAACTAAAGTGATGCCTTCCAATTTCACATAAGTGAAAAATGAAGCCGTTCTCCGTGTCCTCTGTGGTTATTTTTTAAACCCAATCAAAGATGCTCTTCGATGAACTGCTTCACCCAACCATCCGGGTGCGCACTGGAAAAGCGCCCTTTTTCTTCGCCATTCACGAACAAAATCACCGTCGGGAAGCCGCGCAATCCATAACGACCGGCGATGCGCATATTGTCGCCCTCGTCCACTTCAATCTTGGCGAGTTGGATTTTTCCGCCGTAGCCCGTCACCACGCGCTCCAGCACTGGGGTCAAAACGATGCAGGGTGGGCACCAATCGGCCCAAAAATCCACCAAAATTGGCTGGGCATTGGAGGCATCCAGCACTTGGGCCTGAAATTCCGGCTCGTTCACATCAAAAATCAAAGGTTTAGTCATGGTTTTGCGCAAAAAAACCGCGATTGTTCGGGATTGCGCCCTGCTCGTCAACCCATAAAATCATTTAAACACAGAGATCACGGAGTTCTCAGAGATAAAACAAAGCAGGACAGGGAAAGGCAGCGCTTGCAGTTTTCTTGAAATCCTTTGCGCTCTTTGCGTCCTTTGCGTTTCAATAAAATTTTAAATGGGTCAAGCGCCGCTGCGTAAAAACCGCGCCAAGCGCTCGATGCCCTGCTCCAGCTTCGGCAATGTCGTGGTGTAAGCAAAGCGCACATGGGTATCTGACTCGAAGCTGCCAAAATCCAAGCCCGGTGTAATCGCCACCCCGGCCTGCTCCAGAATATCGCTGGCAAACTGTCGGCTATCTTGAGTAAAGGCACCGCAACCGGCATACAGATAAAACGCACCTTCGGGCGCAAGCGGTAAATCGAATCCCAATTCGCGCAAGGCCGGCAGCAGAAAATCGCGACGCTGCGCGAACTCGGCACGCCGCGCTTCCAAAATGGCCAAGGTCTCCGGCTGAAAAGCCGCCATGGCCGCATGTTGTGCTGGTGTCGGCGCAGCCAGAAAAAGATTTTGCGCTAAACGATCCAAGGCCGGTACATAAGACTCCGGCGCAATCATCCAACCCAAACGCCAGCCGGTCATACCGAAATATTTAGAGAAGCTGTTGATTACGAATATATCGTCGCTGACGGCCAGGGCAGTGTCGGCCTCAACGCCATAAGTCAGGCCGTGATAGATCTCATCCACGATCAAGGTGCCGCCACGTTGCGATACGGCTGCATGCAAGGCGCTGAGCTCGGTCTTGGATAACAACATGCCCGTGGGGTTGGCCGGGCTCGCCACCAAAGCCACACGGGTGCGCTCACCCCAATGTTGCGCAATATGTTCGGCCTGCAATTGGAATCGCGTTTGTGCCGTCACCGGAATATTCACCGCGCGGCCTTCGACAAAGCGTACGAAATGGCGGTTGCACGGATAACCTGGATCCGCCAGCAACACTTCATCAGCGGGATTCAGCAACACGCCCATCGCCAGCAATAATGCCCCGGATGAACCAGTAGTGACCACCACGCGCGCCGGATCAATGCTCACACCATAGCTACTAGCATAAAAATCGGCGATGGCCTCGCGCAACGCAGGTAAGCCTAGCGCTGGTGTGTAATGGGTAAGCCCAGCTTGCAAAGCGGCAATGCCGGCTTGAATGATAGTCTCTGCCGTTGGCGCATCGGGTTCGCCAATTTCCATATGAATAACTGAGCGGCCAGTGGCTTCCAACGCACGCGCACGCGCCAAAATATCCATCACATGAAATGGCTGAATTTCCAGCATGCGCGCTGCCACGGCAGCACGATCGGGGGAGATGGATAGCATGGAGTTAATTAAGGATGCCGACTTGCTTGAGCCGCGCTGCGATGTCGATGGGAAAGGTTCGGTTCCAGCCATTCTCGAATTTTCTTTCCAACCCAGCAATTTTATACGCCGTCCACATACGCGCTAAGGTGCAACGCGCAAGGGCATCTTCATCCGTATCGCTACAGTTGCCTTTACGCTTGCTGAGAATGGTTCCGGCAAAGCGCTGGCCTTTGGCATCTTGTCGCGTTGCCAGATCGAATGACTCCACTTGCCACATATATAAATAAGTAAAATCGTGCACGACGTCGAGTGAATGATCATCTTCGATCACAAAACGGAAACAGTTATTGTCTGGACAAATCTCAGCGACCGATTGATTTCCCACTACCAATATGGCCGCATCTTTACCGAACACCTGCTTCAGGGGCCATAGCGGGGAAGTGGCAAGTTCTTGCTTGCATCCACCCACCATCATCAATAGGAACGCAAACACTAAATAGCAAAAGTTACGACGCATTAGATCAGCCTCCGCACCGTCTCGTTGACTTCGGGCTCATCCGCATCCATCGCTTCCAGTGCATCCGGGTGCTCATGATCCAATTCCACCGCCTCGATCTGCTGAAAGCGACGCGTGATTTTCTGGCTGGAAATATGCACCTTCTCCGCATCCTCATGCGCTTGACGAATATGATCGGCCAGCTTTTTCATACGCACATCGAACAAGCCAAAATCCTTGGCCAGCTTGCCCAGCGAATCCTTGATGATGTGCACTTGCTTGCGTGTTTCCACATCCTTGATCACTGCCCGCGCGGTATTGAGGATCGCCATCATGGTGGTGGGCGATACGATCCACACTCGGCGCTGCATAGCGTAATCCACCAGATCGGCATGATAGCCATGGATCTCGGCAAACACCGCCTCCGCCGGGATAAACATCACCGCACCATCCGAGGTTTCATTGGCGATGATGTATTTGGAAGCGATATCGTCGATGTGCTTGCGTACGTCGAGTTTGAATTGGCGCTCGGCCGCCTGCTGCTCCAGCTCCGACAAACTGCTGTCGTACATGCGGCTATAGTTTTCCAAGGGGAACTTCGAATCAACCGCCACCGTGCCGGTCGGCTCCGGCAAAAACAGAGCGCAATCCACACGCGTGCCGTTGGAGAATTTGTGCTGCATGGCGTACACCGGCTGCTGCGGATTGTGCGGCAATATATTGCGCACCAAGGTTTCCAACTGCACCTCGCCGAACGCGCCGCGTGAACGCTTATCGCCCAGCAATTCCTGCAAGCTCACCATATTGGTGGTCAGGCCGTCGATCTTCTTCTGCGCTTCATCGATCGTGGCAAGGCGTGCCATCACTTGCGCAAAAGTATCGTTGGTTTTCTTGAAGCCCTCATCCAAGCGCTCCGATACCTTGCCGCTGATTTGTTCCAAGCGCGTGTCGGTGGTCTTGGTCAACGCCTCCATCGATTGCATCAAGCGCTGCGTGAGCGTGGCCATGGTGGTTTGCAGCAGCTCTTGCTCGGCGCGCGCCTGTTCGGTCAGGGTATGCATTTGCTTGGCGAGGATTTCTTCGCGCATAGCATTCAGCCGCTCCTGCATCGCACTGGATAAGTTACCGAGTTGATGCGCCATCATCTCGCGCAGCTCGCTCAGCCGCTCCGACTGCGCCAATTGCAATTGATGCATATTGTCGCGGGTCAGTGTGAGCTCGGCGGCAATCGCCGTGCGTTGGCGGTCGCTGGTTTCGCCCAGCGCGTGATTGATGCGGTCGCCCTGCTTGATCAAGCCCTCATGCAGATCGGCCATCATCAAGCGATGCTTGGTCTCCAACTGCTCCGCAATGGCGTCGGGGAATTGCACCAGCGCGCGCTCCAAGCGGCCAATACGCAGGCCAGCCCATAGCGCGCCGAAGACCAACAAAACCAGCAAAATAACGACTGCAATTTCTAACATTGGCACCATCCCTTGGAATGCAGCAAGTATACCTCAGCGTTTCTACCAGGCTAAGCGAACCACGCAATCATCAACGGCACCAGCAAGGCCGTCATCAGGCCGTTCAAACCCATGGCAAGTCCCGAAAATGCGCCTGCCAATTCACTGAGTTGGAAAGCGCGCGCTGTACCGATGCCATGCGATGTCAGACCGATAGCGAAGCCTTTGATGCCTTCATCCTTGCAGTGCAATCGATCCAACACCGCTTTGGCGAAGATTGCACCGATGATGCCGGTGAGCATGACGAATACCGCCGTCAGGCTGGGCAGGCCACCGATTTTTTCGGCGATGCCCATGGCGATGGGCATGGTGGCCGACTTAGGTGCCAGCGAGAGCGCAACTTCGTGGCTTGCACCGGCCAAAGTCGCGACCCAGTAGGCGCTTAAAACCGCAGTGCTGGAGCCGATCAGCAGTGCCGCCAAAAGCGGCAAAGCCATTTTTTTGACTCGATCAAAGTGTAAATACAGCGGCACCGCCAATGCCACCGTAGCCGGCCCGAGTAAAAAGTGCACGAATTGCGCGCCATCGAAATAAGTCTTATACGGCGTGCCCGTAAGTTTGAGCAATAACACCAGCGCGATCACCGAGATCGCTACCGAATTCAGCAGAGGGTGATAGTTGAATCTACGCGAGAGCCAATGCGCGCCTTGGTAAGCGATTAAGGTCAGCGTCAGCCACAGCAGCGGGCTGGTGGTGAGGTAAACCCAAATGTGCGTCAGATTCGCGCTCATGCATCCCCCGCTTCAACGTCTTGCCCAACCCGGCGCATCCAGACGCGCAATACTAAGGCCGTTACGATCAAAGTGAGCGTGGTACTCATCAACAGGCTGAGTAAAATCGGCAGCCACTGCTGCTCAATCAGCGGCAGATAAAGCATCACCCCGACACCACCCGGAATAAACAGAATAGAAAGATTGCTGAGCAAACCATTAGCGGTGGTGCGTAAAGATTCCGGCGCAGAGCC
>JAHECG010000116.1 GCA_024641855.1 Betaproteobacteria bacterium
GGGTCAGGTCTTTCCTTTTGCCTTTTCGCGCTCAGCGATAATGCGGCTGATGCGCGAGTAATGTAAACCAAAGTGTACGCCAATCTCTTTCATACCATACCCACCACTGGCGTAGGCTTGGACAATCGCTAAATCACGATCTATATATTTCTGCGCATAATGCTCCAGAGGTTTTGCCAATTTCCGCCGCTGAGCTGCGGGGACTTCGCTTAAGTCACCATCTGATACAAGTCGGCGTTGCATTTTTTCAACAAATGCTTCCGTCCCGAGAAATATTTGATTGCGCAGTTTGCCCCAAGGTGATGGTTGATTTCTACCTGCGGCGACAAAAAGGCGATACGCGTCTACTGCCTGCGCACGACGCTGGCCAAACATCGCGAGAATTTGATCCGTGGTCAGCCACGCCGGGTTATCCGCCATATCTGCTGTGGCGCGATAGCTGCTCCAAGGCCAATCCTTCGCGCTGCGAACCATCTCAGCGCGAACCGGATTCAGCACAATGTAACGGGCAAGTTCGAACAGATAGCTATCTTTCTGCACAATGATGGCCTTATAGCGCCCTTGGAACACATGCCCCACCCTTTTATGCAGGCGGTTGAAGCGCTGCGTATAGACGCCATTCAGTTGCCGCATCCCCTTCGAAAGGTTTCCGTCTGGCGTCTCGATCAATAGATGGTAATGATTACCCATCAGACAATAGGCGTGTACGACCCAGTTAAACCGCTCCACTGTTTCCGACAGCACAGCCAGAAACAATTCACGGTCAGCATCATCCAGAAAAATATCCTCCTGCCCGTCACCGCGCGAGGTGACGTGATAGAGACCGTGCACAAACTCAATACGGAGAGGTCGAGACATGGATAAATCTTATCAAAAAAACTGAAATGGCAAAAGGAAAGACCTGACCCCGGCACTGTGACCCCGGCACTGAAAGTATTTGGAGATCGGCTTAGTGCGGCGGGGTTAGCACCAAAGGCGGTAGTGGGTGCAGTGATGCGTAAATTGGCGCATCTGATTTATGGGGTGATCAATTCCGGGAAGCCGTTTGATCTAAATTTAGCTGCGCCGAGACTTGATTTTCAAGACGGTATCTGACCCTGGCGTGTTATAGACGTGCTCTGCAAAATTTTTACTTACTTGTATTTGGGTTCCCATTTCTTTAATTCCTCAAATTGGATGCTAGACTTTTCACGGTCACTAGGTTCACTTGAATCGCTTAATCTATGCGCAAAAACAGCATGATAGAATGGCCATATTTCTTCCCCATGCTTTTCCATCAAGCCCTTTAGTGTTTCCAGCTGGGCCATGTACTCTCTGCTTTCTGCCTCGCTAGCACTTTTATATGAGTATAGTGTTTTGCGATTTATCGCATATATTTCCGACATCTTTCTAAATAAAAATTTTGAGGCCAGATAAGGATTATCCTTATCCAATAAATACGCTTTCTCCAGCAAAGCAACTGATTCTTTTGAATGCGGCTCTGGAAACACATGCGCATATCCAGCCGGTTTCCCGTTGTAAAAGAGCACCGCTGGGAAATGCCTCATACGAGCATATATACGTGCTGCCGCTGCTTTATCGCCAACCGCTTCTGCATTTTTAGCAAGACTTTCCATACGAACGCGCAGGCCTTTTAATCGCGCATCATTCTCTAAAGAAATTTCTTCATTTCTTTTATCGTCGGATAACTCATAACGAATTTTCTCAAACTCTGAAAGGTAAGACTTAGTTTCAATCTCGTGATGAACGTCGCGCTTCATTACAACCTTGGCTGACATACTATTTTCATGAGCAAACTTAAAGTCAATATATTCTGGCAAATATCCGCGCTTCATTACAGCAAAGCCTACATACATAGCGTCAGGGACTTTTGCAGCAGATCCTTCTAGGTAAAGATAATCGATTTTGTAATTGCAATGTCCAGTAACATCCGACAACACATATACTTCCAATTTATCCAAGGGTTTATTCCCAGGGTCGTCCGTTACCAAATCGAAAGTTGATTGAAATCGTATTGTTTGGCGCCACAAATCATCTGCATTTATGGCTAAAGGTGATTCACGAGGTAGCACGTAACCCCAAACAGTCACGTATGGAATTGGCTTGCCCTGCTCATCCTCGATTTTCAAATTAACATAAACAAGATTACGCATGGCCGCACATCCGCCAGTAGAGAGCAAAGCCAAACTTAATAGCAAACATTGCACAAAATTTCTTCTTAACATACGCTTTAATTAACCCTTAAAAAGGTTTAGGGAAACGAATTAGATCGGCCTATGATCGCCCGAAACTCAGGGGGAGGGTACGCATAACACGCATGGGATCACATCTTGCCATATAACGTTTCAACCATCTTTTTCAAATACGCGAGGCCTGGTTTAGCACACAGGCAAGTCATCTAGCTTATACCCCCGCCTCACCCCGCCACATCCCACCCTTCGAAAACGCCGCCCACGCTTGCTTGCCCCACACAATCACCCGCGAAGCAATCCAGAACGACCAGATCAGCATCAAGCCTTTCCAACTCCACATCGGCAAACTCACCATGCCGGCCGACACATAGTCCATGCCTTGGCGATCTTGGTACCACATCCATTGCCAGTTACTCGACCCACCACCCGACACCATCATGTCCGGCACGCCGAGCAAGCCAGTTTTGACGCCAGCAATCATGGAGACCAAGAAAAACAGCGCGAGCAGGCCGAGCACGAGCTGCATTAGATTAAACGCCCAATAACGCATGCTCTGCGCCTCGATACGTTCGCGCCCTTGCATGGCTAGCACGGCGATCACCACCACTAGCGCTTGCCAGGCTTGCAATGCGCACAAGGGGGCCAGCAGGGCCAGCCATTCCCAATAACGTAAGCGGAATGCGTTGCCGGGTTGATAGCGGCTCAGCATCCAGGCCGCGACGACCAGGAATGCCAACAGGCCCCAAATCAGCACCGCCGGCCCCACGGCTGGCCCGAAGGAAAACAAGGGCCAGCGCGAATAGGGAATCGCCATCATCACACGCGCATTCACCGAGGACGCGCCCAATTTGATGCTCGGCGATTGGGATACAAAGCCCAACTTCGCCGGAGTCTCGAATTCGATCACGACTTCTTGTCGACCGGGTTTGAGTTGCAAATACAGTTTACCGTCACGCCAATCGGCGGGCTCGGCTCGACCACCGATTTTGAGTGTGCGAATGCGCGTGTCTTTCGGGAACTCGACGTTTTGAATTTGCGCCGACAAGCTACGAATGGCGAGCGTCAACACGCCGGCCATGCGCTCGTCACCTGGTCGCAAGGTTAGCCGGGAAGACTCGATGGCCCAATCCAAGCCGGCAACTGGCTTGGGCAAATTCACCCGCACTTCCAGCGCTTCATTGGGGAAGGGCAAAAACACCGCTTGATCGCCCGGCTCGCCAAATACTTGCGGGATGCCTTTGAAGAAAGTTTCAAAGCGGCTGGAAGCATCGATCTTCCAAACTTCGGCCAGGGTGAATCCCGATGCCGCGCGCAGCGTAAATGCATTGACCGGTTTGAGGGTGGAGTCCCATTCCAGTTGATCTTCATTGGCGCCCAAGCGCGCGATGACTTTCCCCGCCTGCACTTCCATGCCGGCGGTTAACGGACGCTCGTCGGGTAGCAGCGTAATCTCTATCGATTTCGCAAAACCGCCCGGGGATAAACGCTGTAGTGTGTTATGCACGGTCCACCCGCTCTCGGCGATGTTGACCGTGCGCGTCAAGCGCGCGAACAAGGGGAAATCCGCTTGCCGTCCGACGCTACTCTCCTGCTGCGCTTGCACGCGACGCGTCAGATTTAAGCTGCTGGCGGGCAAGTTTACTTTCTGTGACTCCCAGCCATCCAAGGTCCCGTAACGCACCGCATAGGCTGGCGCTGGTAAAGACAAACTCCATTGCGAGTCGACCAACTGCCCTTCCATTTCCAACTTGTGTACACCGCTGCTGACTTTGGCTTGCAGCTTACCTTCGGCATCCATGCGTACCGCCGCCGGCTTGCCGTCGAGCGTAATCGTGCGCGGTGCCCAACTCGGCGCGAACGGTAAAGGCAACATAAATACGCCAGCCTGCACATGCACTTCCAGCGCGAGTTTTCCGGTATTGCCGCTGGCTGAAACTTGCGCGTTGGCGATATTGACGCAGTTAGGCAAACATTTCGGCGCTGGCCAATGCTGCTGCTCCAAGCGCTTCAGCCAGCGATCGGAAATCGGGTCGCCGATTTGCGCATCCTCATCAGGATTCATTGCGCCATCGCCTTGATCGCGAGTGGCCGCGTGCAGCGGCAACATGAAACTCAGACCAAGCAATCCCAGCAACGCGTGCCGCATCCATGTTTGCGTTCTCATGCGACTTCCTCCTGCGCTGGTTCCGACTTTTTCTTTTTAGGTGGCTTAGGGGGGCGCGGCGCGCGCGGTGGCAAGGCCATTGGCCCCATGGTCCACAACAACTTCGCTGCCATCAGCCAACTCAGCCAAATCCCGAGTGCGCTCAATACGCCGACAACAGCGGTCAGCCAGGGTGGCATCAGGCCAATGCGCACTAACTTGTCATTGGCGACCGGCGTAGTCCAGCTGGCCGACACTGCATGCCAATGCCAATCTGGAATACCTTCCGATAAAATTGCCTTGGCGCCGACGACTTGTTGAATAGCAGTGGGCTCCGCTTGTTGCACTGACTTATAGACGCGCTTACTTCTGAGACTGGAATAGCTTTCCACAGCCCCATCTGCCATTTCTTCCCGCATCATCGCCGGTGCAGGTGCAGGTGCCGCCGCTGGGTAGGGTATTGGACCACCCCCGTAAACTGGCTCATCCATGGAACGATGCAAAGCCTGCTGCGCACGATCGATGGTCCAGGGAATCAGCATTAAGCCCAAGCCTAAAAACAGCAATGCGGCAATGAAGCGCGGGAACACGCGGAACCATCCATCGGGTAGCGCTTTGGCCACCGCCAAAAATACCAGCGCCCATAACCAGGCTTGAATCGGCACGCCGCCATACAAGCGTGCGAACAATAATCCGAACACCAAAGCGATACCGATTTTGGTGTTGAATAATTTACGCGCGATGAGTGCGCACAGGATCAGCGCGAACCAATCCAAGGTCGTCATGCCGTTCAACCAGAAACCTTGCGAATTTTCTGCGTCTTCAATCCATAGCGCGCGATAACCGGGAGGCAAATTGAATTGCAGTTGCAAAGCATCCAACGAGGTCGCCGCAGGAAACGCGCGTACATTCCAAATGGCAGTGACCGGTAAGCGGCTGGCGGCAACGGCTTGTCCTTGTCCTTGCGGCAAGGCAAAGCCGGTTTTACCACTGGCGCCTAGCGTGATTAAGGCTGGTACATCGCCGATCGCGGCTTCTTTCAGTTGTGCTGCGCCATTCCATTCCAAACGCTCACGTGCTGGAAGTGCGAACTGCAAATGCTCGCGTGAGGTCGCGTGACCACCGGCAAAATCGATCCAAATTTCTCGCCGCGCAGATAATTTTTTGAGATCCTGACCTTCTCTTCCACGCACCCGTTGCACAAAGCGCGCACTCGCACCCGGCTTGGCTTCATAAGTTTGCAGACCTTCAAAACCCTGCGGCAATTCCATGCGCGAGGGATCGAGCGACTGCAGCCCTTCCACCGCCACTTGGCGCAAGTTCGCCGCTGGTTCGAACATCCACACTTCTTGTTGAATTTGCAGTTCCGGCGCGTTCCAGGTCGGCGCGCTGAGCGTACTCAGCGGCGATGCGATACGCGCTGTCGCCATCACTTCATGCACGCCAGGGCGTAGCTTGAGCCACAGCCGGCCCGCGGGTTTGATCTCCCACGGCAAATCGGACTCGATATTGATCCACTCCGCGCCCGCCGGTAAAAAACCTTCGACTTCCATGCTGCGTTCAACGCCGGAAACTTTCAGGCGCAACACCGTCGTGATGCGCGTGATTTGACCATCGCTGATTTTGCGAAACACGCTGGCTTCCAATGCGCGCTCGCCACCAGCTTTGGCGCCCTCGGTTTGTGACAAAGCGAGAACACCCGGCTCAGGGCGTACGACATTGCGCTCGGCGCCACGGTCGATCAAACGCACCGTAGCCACCTCTCGCGGTATCTCTAAAGTCTGCGGCAGCGTTTGTGCCGCTGTAATCACGCCTTTAAGCAACCACTCGCCCGCGCCCGGAATCCACGACACAGGTTTTTTATTTTCTTCAGAGACCGCAACCGACTTTCCATTCAATTGCAGCGCTTGCGGCCAGGACTCGGCGTTGCCCGGCAAAGATAGCTTTTCCGCTGCACGCGAATTGGAAACGACCAACATTTCAAAACGCAATTCGCGCGCCGACACGATTTCGATTTTCAAACTGGAAGGAAACAGGCAGTGCGTCTGATCGTTTTGTTTCGGGC
>JAHECG010000041.1:0-20205 GCA_024641855.1 Betaproteobacteria bacterium
AAGCGACCATTCAGCGCGCCTACATTAAAGAAAGTCACGTTGTCCGCTGGAGCATCCAGGGTATTGCCATAGCCGAGCCAGGAAGAGTCATACACTCTGACTTTTTTAAATCCCAGATCCTTCATGACGGCTGCGGTTTCCGATGCGCGCACTCCGCTCTGGCAATACACGACGGTTTCCTTGTTTGGATCCAAAGCCGCATAGAGCTTTTTCAAATCGTCGCGTGACTTCAGCGCCAGGCCATCTTTATTCGAGACTAGTTTCTTGGCCAGCTTCGCAGGCGTCTGTGGATCGGCCCAGTTTTGCTCAAACGGGATATTCACCGCGCCCGGAATATGACCACCGCGAATCGCGCGAATGTCTTCGCCGGAGAACTCACCCGGCGTACGCACATCAACGATCTGGATATTCTTTTGCTTCACGCCTTTGACGACTTCCGAAGTGGAAACGGTAATCCCCGACTGCGGCTTGATCTTGAGTGCCACCGGCGCCAGCTTGCTCGGCTCCGTGCTCAGCGGCTGACCAGCCGCTTTCCAATCCTCGATGCCGCCATGATAAACACGACCATTTTTACCGCCGATGTATTGCACCGTGGTGAGGCCAAAATAGACAAAAGGGTTCCCTTTGTTGCCGTACACGATCACTTCTTTGTTGGGATCGATACCGGCATCACCCAGAATTTTTTCCATGTCGGCGAGCGCAATGTAATCTTCATCATTGTCTTTGCGCAGTTCATTGCCAATATCGCCGATATTCACCGCGCCTGGAATGTGCCCCTTTTTGTAATCCTCCGCATTGCGCGTGTCCCAGACAATCGCGCCGTGCTTAAGCGCATCCTGCACAAAAGCAGTATCAACGACGATCGCGCTCACGCTGCTCGCCGCCTTTGGCTCAGCAAGTGCTGCCTGTGAGGTAACACCAATCAAACTGATCATTGCCGCAATCAATAACTTTTTCATGTTTTGCTTCTCCGAGTTAAATGCTTTTTTATTCAAAATTTATGTACGGCTCGTTCTACGCGAGCTTACTAGTGCGAATGCAAACCCTAACACAACAAATACCAAAAACGGACGATTACCCCAGCGCACATAGGGCGTACTGCCTGTCATGCCCTGTGCCTTGCCATGCAAAACTGCCGTATGAAAAACCGGTGCTTGATCGAGCACCCGGCCTTTCTCGTTCAAAATCGCCGTGACGCCGGTATTGGTGGCGCGCAGCATATAGCGCCCGCTTTCCAGCGCGCGCATTTGCGAAATTTGCAAATGCTGACGCGGCGCGATGGAATCGCCAAACCAAGCGTCATTACTGACATTGACCAGCAAGGTAGCTGTAGGCAATTGGCGAATCAATTCTTCACCGAACACATCTTCATAACAGATCGCCATCGCTACCTGCTGACCAGCTACCGCCAAAGGACGTTGCGTTGGCGCACCGCGCGCAAAATCGGTGAGCGGAATTTGCATTGCGGCGATGATTCCCGCAAATACCGGCTTGAGTGGGACGAATTCGCCGAACGGTACTAGATGCTGCTTGCGATAGAACTGCGTCGGTGCGGTTCCTAAGCTCAGCACACTATTAAAATACGCACGCTGTACGAAATCGCGTTCCGGCAAGCCCAGAATAATGTCGCCGCCATTATGCCGCGCATGCTGCGCCAACTCTTCTAGGTAGGTGATCGGCACATTATCGTAAAACAAGGGAATCGCCGTTTCCGGCAGGATGATGAGTTGGCTATCGCTCGCTAAAACTTGCTCACGATAAATGGCCAGGGTGCTGCGCAGACGGTCTTCGCGCCACTTCATATCTTGCGCGATATTGCCTTGCAATAAACTCACCGTCAGCGGTTTGCCGGTCGGCTGCGTCCATGCCACTTCATGCAAACCAACGCCACCAAACCACAGCACCAGCAAGCTACCCATGGCTACCCAAGCGCGGCCTGAAGTGGTGCGCCAAGCGTTATAAGCCACGGCGATCAAACCGGCGCTCAGCGCCAACAGCAGTGATACGCCATATACGCCCAGCAACGGCGCATAACCCGCCAAGGGGCTAGCCGGGGCTTGAGAGTAGCCTAAGGTCAGCCAGGGAAATCCGGTAAATACCCAACCCAAGCACCATTCGTAGAGCGCAAAACTTGTGGGCATGACGATCAACAAACGCCAGCACGATTTTGATTTCAGGTTCGCTTGCAGCCATCCCGCCAGCGCCGGAAACAGCGCAAAGAAGCTACAAAATAGTAGTGTCGCCAACACCGCCAGCGGCAGCGGCATCATGCCGTAATCGTGCATGCTGACATACACCCAGGATGCACCGCAGCCAAACAAGCCGAGACCGAACATCAAGCCGATCAGGAATGCAGCACGTTTGGAACCGGCGTGCAGCCAAAGATGAAACAGCGCCGCCAGCGTCAGCGCGGGAATGAAGTATAAATAAAATGGCGCGAACCCGAGGACGGTGAGCGCGCCAAGCAGAAAAGGAAAAGCGACGAGCTTGAAGCGCCCGGCGCGTAGAATCAGCGCAGCCGATCTCAAATGGGAAACTCGCGAAGCGAGCCTGCGTCCCTCCCTCCCGCAAGCGGCGACCGAAGGAAGTCCCCGTGGGAGAGAGAGCTAGGAGAGAGGGAAACGGGTATGGCGAGTTTCATAAAATTTAGCCGTTGCCATGACCGTTGCGTCAAGCCGTACCCTGCAAAGTGCCGCTCATTTCGGAATTTTGTAAGCGCTCGACCAGCAGCGCATGTAAGCGCCGACTATCGGCGCGCAACACTTGAAAGCGCAAGCCTTCTAATTCCACGGTTTCGCCGCGCTTCGGTAGACGTCCAAATTTTTGGATCACTAAGCCACCGACGGTATCGAACTCTTCGTCGCTGAAGCTGGTGCCAAGCGCGGTATTGAAGTCTTCGATCTCCGTGAGCGCTTTGACGCGATAGCGGCCATGACGGTCGCCGATAATATTATCTTCGGCCTCGTCGAAGTCGAATTCATCTTCGATTTCACCGACGATTTGCTCCAACACATCTTCGATCGTCACCAACCCCGCCACACCGCCGTATTCATCCACCACGATAGCGATGTGATTGCGATTGCTGCGAAATTCTTTGAGCAGCACGTTCAGGCGCTTGGATTCGGGTACGAATACCGCAGGACGCAGCATGGCGCGCACGCTGGTTTCTTCGCCAGCGTAATAGCGCAGCATGTCTTTGGCCAACAAAATACCGCTCACGTCATCGCGATCCTTATCGATTACCGGAAAACGCGAGTGCGCGGTGCTAATCATGAACGGCAGGAATTTTTCGGGCGCATCGTTGATGTCGATCACGTCCATTTGCGCGCGCGGGATCATCACGTCCCGCACCTGGGATTCGGACACCTGCAGTACGCCTTCGATCATGGCTAGCGCATCGGCATCGAGTAAATTCCGCTCGTAAGCGGAGTGCAGCAATTCTATGAGTTGGTCTCTATCTTCTGGCTCGCGCATCAACAATGCGCCGAGTCTTTCGAGCCAACTCGGTTTACTATGGGTATCGTCCATACACAAACACGGCATCGCAATGAGTGTTTAGCTTAAAACACTACATCCTTGCACGATGCCTCACTTCCTCCCTGCGGTAATAAATAACGAATAATGCGGATTATTCGTTATGCATCACCGACCAAATACGGATCAGGATAACCCAAGCCGATCACGATCTCTCGCTCGCGCCCTTCCATGACCTGCGCTTCTGCTGCCGTTTCGTGATCAAAACCCTGCAAATGCAGCACGCCATGCACCAAGAGATGCGCATAATGCGCGCTTAACGTTTTATTTTGCTGCTGCGCTTCGTGTGCTATTACGGGTGCACACAACACCAAATCGCCGCTGATTGGGCCCTGCGTTGGATCGGACGCATAGACAAAGCTTAGCACATTGGTTGCATAGTCTTTGCCTCGGTAATCGCGGTTCAGGTTTTGCCCTTCTTCCGCCGCCACAAAACGTACCGTAATTTCTGCTGTATGCGCTAGCGCCGCTTGCACCCAGCGCCGCACTTGCGGACGCGTCGGCAGCCCCTCTTTAGCGGTCGCATACTGCACCGCAAGCGCGAGCTTAGGCTTCGCGATTTTTTTGATCGAAGCGCTCGTAGGCATGAATAATCTGTTGCACCAGCGGATGCCGCACCACGTCTTCCGCCTGAAAATGCGTGAAGCCGATGCCGGCCACGCCTTTTAAAACTTCTTGCGCCTGGATCAAACCACTGATCTGGCCGCGCCCCAGATCGATCTGCGTGACATCGCCCGTGACCACGGCTTTGCTGCCGAAACCAATACGCGTCAGAAACATTTTCATTTGTTCCTGGGTGCTGTTTTGCGCCTCGTCCAAAATCACGAAAGCATGGTTCAGGGTGCGGCCACGCATATACGCCAGCGGTGCAATTTCAATCGCGTTGCGTTCGATCACCTTGGCGACTTTATCGAAGCCCATCAAGTCATATAGCGCGTCATACAACGGGCGCAGATAGGGATCGACCTTTTGCGCTAAATCGCCCGGCAGAAAGCCTAGACGCTCACCGGCTTCCACCGCTGGGCGCACCAAGACGATGCGTTTCACCAAATCGCGCTCTAGTGCATCCACCGCACTCGCCACGGCGAGATAGGTTTTGCCGGTACCGGCCGGGCCGATGCCGAAGGTGATATCGAATTCCTGAATCTGCCGCAAATACAGATTTTGCCGCGCGGTGCGCGCATGCAAATCGGCCTTGCGCGTCATCAGCACCGGCATCATGCCTTCCTGCGTTTCACCACTTGCACCGGATTGGAATGGGGGAATATGCGCCGCTTCGACCATGGCGAGTTGAATGTCTTCGATATTCAAACTGCGTTGCGCGCGCTCATAAAAACTTTGCAGTAAATCCGCCGCCAAGCGCGCTTGTTTCGCTTCTCCAACAATCCTGAAATGCTCGGCACGGCGCGCAATTTTTACGCCCATGCCGGTTTCGATTTGGCGCAGGTTTTCATCCAGCGCACCACACAAATTGGCGAGGCGTTTGTTGTCGACTGGGGTAAAAGAAATTTCCATGATTTAAGCTTAAACCAATTCGCCGCGCAGCGTATGCCGCACAGTCTCGGTAATGCGCACATGGACCATGCCGTGGGATGTTTCCAACTGGCCAGGGAAATTAACAATCCGATTATTGTCGGTGCGCGCCGCGAGCACCTGCGGGTCTTTTTTCGACAAGCCTTCAACCAATACGCGCTGCACGGTACCGACCATCGCTTGGCTGACTACCGCTTCGAGTTCATCGATACGTTTTTGCAAACGGGCCAAGCGTTCCGCTTTCACTGCGGGCGCGGTGTCATCCGCCAAGGATGCTGCCGGGGTACCAGGACGCGCACTGTAAACAAAACTAAAGCTGGCATCGAAACCCACTTCATCGATCAAGCGCATGGTCGCTTCAAAATCCTCTTCGGTCTCACCCGGAAAACCGACAATGAAATCCGAGGTCAATGTGAGGTCGGGGCGAACGGCGCGCAGACGACGCACTTTGGATTTGAATTCGAGTGCGGTATAGCCACGCTTCATCGCCATCAAAATCCGATCGGAACCGGATTGCACCGGCAAATGCAAATGCGACACCAATTTTGGAATGCGCGCATAGGCTTCGATCAAACGCTCGGTGAATTCATTCGGATGCGAGGTGGTGAAGCGAACGCGCTCGATGCCGGAAATTTCTGCCACATACTCCAACAGCAGCGCCAGATCTGCATACTGGCCATCCTCCATCAGACCGCGATAAGCATTCACGTTCTGACCCAGCAAGGTGACTTCCATCACGCCTTGCTCGGCCAACTGTGCGACTTCAGCCAGCACATCATCAAATGGCCGCGACACTTCTTCACCCCGCGTATACGGCACCACACAGAAGCTGCAATATTTGCTACAGCCTTCCATGATCGACACGTAGGCACTGGCACCCACAATTTGCGCCGGCGGCAAATGATCGAATTTTTCTATCTCGGGAAAAGTGATATCGAGTTGTGAGCGCCCAGTATGCGCCCGCGCTTGCATCAACTCGGGGATACGGTGCAAGGTCTGTGGGCCAAACACGAAATCGACATACGGCGCGCGCTTTAAGATGGTCGCACCTTCTTGGCTGGCGACACAACCACCGACGCCAATCATCAGCTTTGGATTAGCTTCTTTCAAATGACGCCAACGGCCCAGCGCGTGAAACACTTTCTCTTGCGCTTTTTCGCGCACTGAGCAGGTGTTGAATAAAATCACATCGGCTTGTTCCGGCGCGCTGGTGCGTTCAAAACCTTCGTACGCGTGCAGCACGTCCGCCATCTTGTCCGAGTCGTACTCGTTCATCTGACAACCGAAAGTTTGAATAAAAAGTTTTTTAGCCACGCGTTAGTTAGTCGCCGCAAAAACCGGCAGTGAGCAGGGTGTTTTGCAAGGAATTTGCAAACCGTCTCCGTCAGGCAGAATCGGCCGCACAGGGCGGCCGAACTCAAAATATCTCATGGTGGTGATAGGTGGACTTGAACCACCGACCCCAGCATTATGAGTGCTGTGCTCTAACCAACTGAGCTATATCACCAAAGGACGCGAAATATACCCTATGGGGCCTAATCCTGTCAACGGCGAAAAGGCAAAAAGCCAATAAAAATATAAGCTTGGATGAGAGTTCCGGGGTGAAAAGCGTCTTAACGCTTACGGTGTATAGAGATTGGCGAGGGCATTCAAATGCTTGGCCAAGCCGGCGTCTTGTCCCGCGCCGACACCGACCGCTTGAGTAGAAATACCGGCAGATGCACTGCTTTGTCGCTCAGTTTGCGAGCGCTGGTTAACCGCGATTGCATTGGCTTGAATTTGGCTAATGGTTTCCGCTGGTGCGGCCGCACGGCCTACAGTCGGAGTTTGCGCACGGCTTTGTTCACTGCTTGATGCGGGTGTACGTTCATTTTGAGCAGCCACACTCGCATCAACACGCGCTGCTGCGGCAGCAGCATTGCTTTGATTTTGCCCTTGAGACTCGCTATTTCGTGCCACACCGATAGAGAAGGTTGAGGTGTCAACTCGCACGCCCACCACTTCAACGCGTCGTGCCGCACCATCCAATCCAACCGACTCATTGCGCACACTATTCGATGCCGTGTTGCGCGGCGCCGACGCATTGACCGCTTGCGCTTGTCGCGAAGCGTCTACACTTGTTTGCGTCTGCTCACGCCGCTCCTGCCGCTGACTAAAGGCTGCGGAAAACTCATTGGCCGTCTGACTATTACGAACCTGATTTACACGATCTTGTGCATTCAACAGGTTCGCAGTCGCAAGATTCGATGTCGATGCGTTCACTGGCGGCGGCGCATTGGCGTCTGGCGGATTCACCGGCCGCGACGATGTATTGGTCGAGGTTGGGGTGGGGGTTGGTGGCGTACTATTTCGATTCAGCGCTTGCGCCTCTACCGGCGCCCGCGTCGGCAACGGTGTAGCGACGCGATTTTCAACCTGAGCTGGTGCTGTCTCAGCTAATCTAGCTTGCTCGGGTGGTGGTGGCGTATTGCGTTGCGGTGGCGCGGCGCGGCGCTCCGTCGCGGCTACTTTGGTCACAGCTTGTTCTGCAGGCTGCGCACTACCCAATTCACGAAGTGGTAAATTAGGAGGCGCCGCTGGCACTACGGCGGCTGCGATTGCCGCCACATCAGTCGCTTCCTCGACCGCGGTACGGCGCGGCTGGGCGTTCGCTTGGCTGACTGCGTTTTGTTTTAAGGTTACTGCGGCAATTTGTTGCAGGTCTTGTGCGGCACGCTGCTTGCCCTCGGACGAAATATTGATGATCGCACTGGGTTTTTCTGCACGTAAAGGCGCGCGCTGCGCATCGCCAAGCGCGACCGTACCGTGCGCAGCTGTAGCTTGCGCGACTTGACTAGACGGAACGGCGGTAATGGCCATCATTCACTCCTACAGATGCAACAAGACCCGAGGCGGCGAACGAGGATGACAGATAAGCAGGTGCGAGAAAATGAATGCTTTCCCACCAAAAAACCTACGCGCTCTGGCAACCCCGCTATCAAAGGAACCTAGCCCTCAGATCGGAAGTTTTGCGTACCCTAGCTTACGCTGGGGCTTGCCCTTTACAGATCACGATGCAATTGTAGGCCACACCAGCACTAAGTCAATGAATTATGCTAACGCCAAACGTAGTGGCGCACTGGATATGAGCACAGGGTTTGGCGCTTAGACGTTGAACAAGAAGTTCAACACATCCCCATCCTTGACGACATATTCCTTACCTTCCGAACGCATCTTGCCGGCGTCTTTCGCACCATGCTCGCCATTGCAGGCAATGAAGTCATCGAAGGCAATCGTCTGAGCGCGAATGAAGCCGCGCTCGAAATCGGTGTGGATCACGCCAGCCGCTTGTGGCGCGGTGTCGCCTTTGTGGATAGTCCAGGCGCGCACTTCTTTCACGCCTGCGGTGAAATAAGTTTGCAGGCCAAGCAAGTCGTAGGCGGCACGGATCAAGCGATTCAGGCCCGGCTCAGTCATTCCCATATCGTCCAGGAACATCTGCATATCTTCTTCGCTCAAGCCTGAAATTTCCGCTTCCATCGCGGCACAGATGGCAACGACCGGTGCGTTTTCTGCATTGGCATAGGCGCGTACTTTTTCTAGAAACGGGTTGTTCTCGAAACCATGTTCGTCGACGTTCGCTACATACATGGTGGGCTTGAGGGTCAGCAAGCACAGTGGCTTTAGCAACTCTAACTGTTCTTCATCCAATTTCAGCGCACGCACCGGCTTAGCTTGATTCAGTTGCGCTAACACCGGCTCCAACACGGTCACCATTTTTGCTGCATCTTTATCGCCGGAGCGCGCCGTTTTCTGGTAACGATGCAGCGCTTTTTCCACGCTGGAAAGATCGGCTAGAGCCAGTTCAGTATTGATCGTTTCAATATCCGCAATCGGATCAATCTTGCCCGACACATGCACGATATCGTCGTTCTCAAAACAGCGCACGACATGCGCGATGGCATGGGTTTCGCGGATGTTGGCGAGGAATTGATTGCCCAGGCCCTCGCCTTTGGAAGCCCCCGCCACTAAGCCGGCAATATCCACAAACTCGACAATCGCTGGCTGTATTTTTTGCGGCTTCACGATGGCGGATAATTGCGCCAGACGCGGATCGGGCACTTCCACCACGCCGACATTCGGCTCGATGGTGCAGAAGGGATAATTTTCCGCAGCGATACCGGCCTTGGTAATGGCGTTGAACAAAGTGGACTTACCGACATTGGGTAGACCGACGATTCCGCATTGAAGACTCATTCTTTTCTCCGTGAGGGGTGAGGGGTGAGGGGTAAGGGGTAAGGCGTGAGGAGAGGTCGGGAGTCATTCCCGCCTCACACCTCACTCCTGACGCCTCACCTGTACTTTAGTGTGCAAACGATGCATCGCACCGGCCATATCCCCTGCCGCTAATAACGGCAGCGTACTCAGACTTTGATCCAGCGCATCGCGAATCAATTTTTCTTCCGGCTGGCTGGGCCGATGCAACACAAAATCAGCCACGGCATTTTTATCACCGGGATGGCCGATACCAATGCGCAAGCGCCAAAAATCCGCGCCCAATCGCGCAATAATATCTTTCAAGCCATTATGTCCACCGGCGCCACCGCCGCGCTTTAAACGTGCGGTGCCGGGCGGTAAATCCAACTCGTCATGCACCACCAACATTTGCTCGGGCGTGATTTTGTAATAGCTAGCCAGCGCGACGACCGCTTGGCCGCTGACATTCATATAAGTTTGTGGTGCCAACAACCAAATCTCTTCGCCATGTAAATTGGCACGCGCGACTTGCGCATGAAACCGGGTCTCCAGGCGCAGATTCGCGCCGGCTTTGTGCGCGACTTCATCTAAAAACCAGAAGCCGGCGTTATGCCGTGTGTCGGCATATTCTTTGCCGGGATTGCCGAGGCCGACGATGAGACGAATCGGGTTCATGCACGAATCCTAATTGATCGTTATCTGTGCTGACCAATGAAAAAGCCCGCCCTAGAAACACCGGGACGGGCTTTTTCTGAGTAGCGAAGCGATTAAGCCGCAGCCGGAGCAGCGCCTTCGGCCGGTGTCGCTGTTTCTTCCGCCATACCACGCGGTACCACACAAGCGGCAATCGCTTGGTCTGCACCACGACTCAAGCTCAAGAATTCAACGCCCGCTGGCAGACCTGTAACTTCGGACAAGTGCCAGGTTTGGCCCGCAACGAGGCTCGACAAATCGACCTCGATGAATTCCGGCAGATCTTTTGGTAAACACATAACTTCCGCTTCGTTCAGAATATGCGTGATATTACCGCCGGACAGTTTGACGCCCGGTGCAATTTCGCCGTTCTTGAAGTGCAGCGGCACTTTCATGTGTACGGATTTATTGGGATCGACGCGCAGAAAATCCACGTGCATGATCAGCTTTTTCCAAGGATGGGATTGTACGTCACGCAGCAAAACTTGCTCTTTCGTGCCGTCTACATTCAAGGTGAGAATGGAAGCGTGAAACGCTTCTTTACGCAACTGTTGAACCAGTGCGTTGTGATCGAGTTCGACGCTGGCAGCAGGCTTGTCCGCACCATAAACTACGGCTGGAACTTTACCCGCATTACGCAGACGGCGGCTCGCACCCGTACCCTGCAATTGACGCGCATTGGCGATAACTTCAAATAACATAATGACACTCCATTTCTTTGGGCTGACCGCGACCAGACAACCCAGGGTTAACAGCAATAACCGATTGGTTATTACTCCATAAACAACGAGGACACGGAGTCCTCATTGCTAATTCTGTGCATGGTTTCCGCTAACAACTCGGCCACCGATAACTGACGAATGCGACTGCACGCTTTGGCTTCTTCGCTCAACGGAATAGTGTCGGTCACCACTAATTCATCCAGTTGCGAATTGCTGATACGGCCGATCGCCGGCCCGGATAACACCGGGTGGGTACAATACGCGACGACCCGTTCTGCGCCATGCTCTTTCAACGCTAGTGCTGCTTCGCACAGGGTATTGGCGGTATCCACCATATCGTCCACCAGCACGCAGGTACGGCCTTCGACTTCACCGATGATGTGCATGACCTTCGCCACGTTGGGCTTAGGGCGGCGTTTATCGATAATCGCCAAGTCGGCTTCCATGCGCTTGGCCAAAGCACGGGCACGCACCACGCCACCGACGTCCGGCGATACCACCATCAAATTCTGATAATTCTGTTTCCATACATCGCCGAGCAAAATCGGCGAGGAATAAATATTGTCCACCGGGATATCAAAGAATCCCTGAATCTGATCCGAGTGCAAATCCATGGTCAGCACGCGATCCACGCCTGCGGTGGTGAGCATATTCGCCACCACTTTGGCGGTAATTGCGACCCGCGCCGAACGCGGACGACGATCTTGGCGCGCATAGCCAAAATACGGGATGGCGGCGGTAATCCGCGAGGCGGAAGCGCGCTTCAGCGCGTCTACCATCACCAGGACTTCCATCAAATTATCGTTGGTCGGCGAGCATGTGGATTGCAGCACGAACACATCGCGGCCGCGCACATTCTCCAGAATCTCCACCATCACTTCGCCATCGCTGAAACGGCTGACGGCTGATTTACCCATGGGCAAATTGAGTTTGCGTGCAACGTCCTCCGCCAAGCGCGGATTGGCGTTGCCGGTGAAGATCATCATGCCGCTGTGGCCTACGATCATGTCGCTTTCCCGTAAAAACAAAAAAGCGTGTAGCTAATACACGCTCTTTTAAAGTTGGCTGGGGAGGTAGGGATCGAACCTACGAATGCCGGAATCAAAATCCGGTGCCTTACCACTTGGCGACTCCCCAATTTAATCTTGCTGCGAATCGCGCCCCTAAAAATCCCTTAACGGATGTTGCGCTAAACCCCGCGCTACAAAGCCTGTCATCCAATCCGGCTTTTGCGCTAGCACATCACGCGCCGCCTGCTCCGCGCTGAACTTGGCAAATACACAAGCACCTGAACCGGTCATCTGCGCCGCACCGAATTGCTTCAGCCATTCTAAGTGTTGCCTGACGGCTGGGTAGCGTTCAATGACGACTGGTTCCAAATCATTGCGGATTTGCGTTCCGGAATGGCCCTTGAGCCAGCCGGAAAAGGCCGGTATTGTGACTGGAAGCGTGTTTCGTGTCAATTCTGGCGCACTGAAAACCACTGCCGTGGGCACGCTGACAGGCGGCACCAGAACCACATACCAAGCGGGTTCCAGCGCAATCGGTGTCAGGGTCTCGCCCACACCTTCAGCCCAAGCATTATCACCGAAGATAAATACCGGCACATCGGCGCCGAGTTGCAAGCCCAAGCGCATCAGCTCTTCGCGCGACAAACCCGCGCCCCATAAGCGATTCAGGACAATCAAGGTGGTCGCTGCGTCGGAACTGCCTCCGCCCAAGCCGCCGCCCAGTGGCAACTGCTTTTCCAAGCTGATTTCCACGCCTTGGTGAATACCGGCCGTAGTTTGCAACAGCCTCGCGGCGCGGTAGCACAGGTCGCGCTCTGGCGGCACATCGGGCAAAGGGTGCGTCAGCACAATTTGCCCATCCGTACGGAGTTGGAAGCGCAAGGTATCGCAGTGATCAATGAAACAAAATACCGTTTGCAATAGGTGATAGCCGTCGGCACGACGGCCAGTGACGTGCAAAAACAGATTGAGTTTGGCAGGCGCCGGATAACTTTCTGGATAGTTGCTCAGGACAGTCACGGTGCAGGCACCTGCCAATCATCGATGATCAGGCGCAACTTAAGATCCGGGTTCTCCATCGTGAACTTACCGGGTAATGTGGACGAACCGACCGTTTGATAAGCCAAATACTCGATTTGCCACCCCTGCTCAGTCAACGAGAAGAGTGTTCCATCATCATTTTGGCGCATGACCGCATCGCCACTCACCGACTGAGCCTGCGCCCAGCGCGGCAAACCTGCGAGCGGCAAACGAAATCCCAAGGCTTGTTGCGTCAAACTTTCGGCATCGGGCGCATGCAACACTTTACCATCTGCCATTTCCAAAGTCGCACCATGGCTGTTTTGCGTGACGCGTGCCACGCCTTGGCCAAACGGCGTCTGCACCACGAATTCATCTTCGTCTAAGACATGGCGCCAATGCAGATTTCCGGAGAACCCATCATTGTCATGGCGCACAGAAATCCGACCGGAGATTTCAAACGAGGGAATAAACGTCTGTACCCGCAGCGGCGCGGGGACGGAAATGGATGGGGCTGTCGAACAACCCGCAAGCATGGCCAAAATAGCCGCCATCCCCCACCCCCAAGCTCTCATGCTTACTGCGCTTTGTATTTCTGAATGGCGCCGAGGATTGCCTCGTGATTCGGGTTGTCCTTCAGTGCGCTGTCCCAAACTTTTTTAGCTTCGGACTTTTCGCCACTGACCCACAGTACTTCACCTAAATGAGCTGCAATCTCAGGGTCGGCACGCACGCTGAGCGCATGGCGCAACGTGCTGATGGCTTGCAAATGATCTTTCATGCGGAATTGCAGCCAGCCCAAACTATCCAAGATAAACGCATCATTTGGAGAAAGCTTGATGGCCTGTTCAATATAGCGTTTCGCTTCTTCAAAGCGCGTGGTGCGATCGGCCAAGGTATACCCCAAAGCGTTATACGCATGGGCGTTATCCGGCTTGACTTGGATAAGTTTTTTCAAGCTGGTTTCCATCACCTCGATGCGATCGAGTTTTTCCGCCGCCATCGCATAGTCGTACAACAAATCCGGATGATTCGGCAGTTTTTCCAGCGCTTTAGCTAGAACCTCGAAGGCTTCTTGATAGTGCTTGGCATCGCGCAATAAGGCCGCTTCCGCCGACACAACCTGGGTGCGTTGTTGATTCGTCGTGACATCCAGCTTTTGCAAGTACGCGCGCGCCTCTGCCAGCTTGCCTTGGCGTGCCAGCAAACCTGCCACACGAATCTGGGCATTAAAAGCTTGAGCACCTTCCACAGCCTCGTACCATTGGCGCGCCTCATCCCAACGCTGGCGCTCTTCGTTCAAATGCCCCAGATACAAACGTACACCGTCATCGTCTTTCACGCCGCGATCCAAAGCCTGCCGCAAATAGACTTCTGCCGCGTCATAGTCTTTTAATTGCATCGACAGCAAACCAATAGCGAGCGGCACATCGGCTTGATCCGGGAAGTCCGTGCTTAGCCGTTTAAATTCATCGCGCGCCGCAGGATACTGTTTTTCTTGCACCAGGAATCGCGCAAAAGCCAAACGCACATCGCGTGAGCGCGGGTAGTCGCGTAAATAGGCGTTATAGAATTCTGTTGCTTTTGCGGTTGAGGTGCTTTGCAGCGCTTGCGCCTTGAACAAGGCCGCCTCTTCCCAACCTGGCCGTTGTGAAAGCGCGATTTCCAGCATCTGCAGTGCTAAGGGTTTGTTATCCGCGTTCCATGCAGCACGCGCTTCGGCAACACGCGCCTCCGGCAAATTCGGATAATCCTTACCGAGATCTTGCACTAGGGCCAACACTTCCGCTTTATTTGCGTGACGCGCCAAGAGTTTATTCAAAAACAGAAATCCCTGGCCCACATTGGTGCTCTCGGCGGCGAGAATTTTTTGCAAATGCGGCTTAGCCTGATTCAGATCGCCCTTGCTCACTAAAATACCGGCAATGGTCTGGCGCGCGGGAATCGATTCCGGCTCAAGCGCCAACCAGCGCTGTGCTGCAGCCAAACCCTCATCCGCATTTTGCGCGCCCAACGCCACTTGGGCCGCGCGTTCGGCAACACGATAATCCTGAGTGTTTTGCAATAAATCTTTATACGCCCGACTCGCCAACCCCAACTCACCGCGCTGCAAGGCAATCTCCGCCAGCAGTAACGAGTATAAAGTTTGATCATTCAGTTCTTGCTTAGGCGGTACGGGGCGCTGTATTTCTTTCGCAATAACCGAAGGCGCCGGATACGGCAATTTATTTTCGGGCACATTGGCGCATGCACTCAATAGACTGATCATGATCAGTCCTGCGCTAAATTGATACTGGATTACCCGCTGATTGTTCATTTTCATGTCTCGTTACTGTATGAGTTCAAGATAATAATGTATATTTCATACGTCAAGCGTGCGTATATTTTAGTGCGCGCAACAAAGCATGCCTCAGCCAACCGACATTACCCTTTCAGCACATCGTCTTACCCGCCGCTATGGAACTGGCTTGGCGGTGGCCGAACTCGACTTGGCGTTACAACGCGGTGAAGTGCTGGGTCTGTTAGGCCCCAATGGCGCCGGAAAATCCACCACCATGCAGATGCTGACTGGCAATCTGGCCCCAAGTTCCGGCAGCATCGCGGTCTGCGGCATCGATTTACTGGAACAACCCCTGCTAGCCAAAGCCAAAATTGGTTATCTCCCTGAAACGCCACCGCTTTATCGCGAAATGACGGTCGATGAGTTTCTGACTTTCTGTGGCCGCTTACATCGCCTTCCAAGCATTGAATTGGGGTCAGCGGTGCAAGAAGTCAAGGCACGCTGTGGTTTGGCCGACATGGGGCGGCGTTTAATCGCCCATCTGTCCAAGGGCTATCAACAGCGCGTCGGCATTGCCCAAGCCATCTTGCACAAGCCGGATGTGGTGATTTTGGACGAACCGACCGTGGGCTTGGACCCGAATCAAATCCGCGAGATTCGCACCCTGATTCGTGAACTCTCGGCCAACCATAGCGTGATTCTTTCCACGCATATCCTGCCGGAAGTCGAAGCGGTTTGTGACCGCGTGCACATCATGCATCAAGGTAAAATTGTGTTTTCCGACAGTATCGAAGGGTTGCGTCGCTCGCAACAAACAGAAACGTTATTGGTTGGTTTCTCTCGACCGCCGACGCTTGCCGAGTTTCAAAATTTAACGGGCGCAAGCGACGCACAAATACTGGAGAAAGGCTTGTTTAAAGTGCATTGCACTGCCGACAGCACCCGCGCTGAAACCATCACCCAAGCCGCCACCGCGCATGCTTGGGGGCTCACGCAACTCTCCCCGGAGCGCACCAGTTTGGAAGATGTATTCGCTGGCTTAACGCGTACCGAAGAAAAAAATAGCCAGGCAAGCGTATGATTCGCACCCTCGCCTGGAAAGAATTTCGCACCTTATTCGCACAGCCCCTGGCCTGGGTGATCCTGGCGGTGGTGCAGTTTGTGATGGCGATGGTGTTCTTTTGGTACCTCAGCCAGTACTTCGAAATCCTGCCGCGCATCCAACAACTCGCAAATCCACCGGGCGTGACGGAAGTTGTCGTCGGTGGCTCTTTCTATTTCGCAGCCATTTTGTTGCAAGTCGCGGTAGTACTGCTCAGCATGCGCCTGTTCAGCGACGAGTATCGAAACCGCACCATTGCCTTATTGCTCAGCGCGCCAATTTCATCCACAGAAATTGCGCTGGGGAAATTCTGTGGCTTGATGTTATTCCTACTGATCCCTGTTGCCTTGCTCACGATAATGTCGGCCAGCCTGGCCTTGGGTGGTGTAGTGGACTGGGGGCTGATCGGTGCGAACCTGTTGGCGCTCGTACTGTTACTTACCGCTTACTCGGCGCTGGGTTTGTTGATCTCATCTTTAACGGCGCATCCCTTACTCGCGGGTTTCGGCACCTTCATGGCGCTGGTGTTTCTCATGTTGCTGAATATTCTGGCAACAGACCCCAATGCGACATCCAACTATCTTTCGCCGTTGAATCACTTCGAAACGATCGCCAAGGGGTTGATCGATACCGCTAACCTCTCCTTCCTGGTGATCGTGACCACGACTTTGCTGGTACTCACCAGCAAGATCCTCGACCGCCGCCGCATGCAGGGCTAAGCATGGAACTGGATCGCAAAACCAAATTTCAACTCAGCTCGCACTATTGGCTGTTTATCGCGTTGCTGCTCCTGCTGGCCGGTTTATTGGGCGCCGTAACCCGCACGTATCACAAGAGCTGGGATATCACGTTAAATGGCCGCAACAGCTTGAGTGCCGGCAGCATTGCGCAACTCAAAAAACTGAAAGAGCCGATCCATATCACGGTTTATGCTGGCGCCAACACCCGCGTGGGCGATGCGGTGAAATTTTTCTTTGCGCCATATCAGCGCCTCAAGCCCGATCTTCGCATCCAATTCATCGACCCCGACGAGCAACCCTTGTTGGCGCGCCAAGCCGGTATTCAACAGCCCGGCGAAGCGGTTGTAGAAGTCGGCAAACGTTCGGATCGCTTAGGCAGTTATAACGAATCAGCCTTTATCAATTTGCTGGTGCGTTTAGCGCGCGATAAAGATCGGCTGGTGATGTATCTCGATGGCCATGGCGAACGCAAGCTGGATGGCCCGGCCAATCACGACCTCGGCGATTTCGGTGCGCAACTTGCCAAGCGCGGGTTTAAAAGCGCGCCGCTGAATCTAGTGTTGGCGCAAGAAGTCCCGAGTAATATTTCCGTGTTAGTGATCGCCGGTCCGCGCGTCGATTTGCTGCCGACCGAAGTCGCCAAGCTCAAGCAATATGTGCAGCGTGGCGGCAATTTGTTATGGCTGGTCGACACGGAACCGCTGCATGGCTTACTGCCGCTCACCGAACAGTTGAGCATTGCGCTCACGCCGGGCACGGTCATCGACCTGCAAGCGAAGGAAATGAATGCGGATGCGACGGTTGCTGTCGGCGCAGCCTATGGCCGTCATCCTGTGTTGCAAAACTTCAATCTCATTACCTTGTTCCCCTATGCGCGCGAAGTGGTGCCACTCGATAGCGAAAGCCATAGTGAAAATAGGTGGCAAATCACACCGCTGATTCAAGTCGCCGCACGCGGCTGGCTGGAAACCGGCGCACTGGATAAACCTGTGGCATTCGACAAGGGTCATGACAAACCCGGCCCGATCAATATCGCCGTGGCTCTACAACGTACCGTGGATGACCGCGCGCAGCGCATCGTGGTGATCGGTAACGGGCATTTTCTTGCCAATCAATTTCTCGGCAATGGCGGCAACCTCGACCTAGGTCTGAATGCCATTAACTGGCTATCCGGCGACGAAGACTTAATCGCGATCCAGCCACGCGCCACGCAGGACGCGCAAATACTGCTCTCCGACACCGTCAAACTGATGCTGGTGATTGGCTTTCTGTTCGTGCTACCCATTGGATTGTTACTGGCGGGCGGCCTGATTTGGTGGCGCAGAAGAAAATCGTGAAGCGCCAACTCTGGGTCAATCTCGGCCTCGCCGTAGCCGTAGCCGTGTTGGCTTGGTTGGTTTTTTTAAAGCCCGAAACGCCAGCCGATGCCGCCCTGTACAAACTATCGGCCCTCAGTGCCAGCCAAGTGAATGAAATCAGTATCACACCAGCGAATCAGCCACGCATCGCATTACGCAAACAACAAAAAACCTGGTTCGTCACCGAACCCATTAACGCGCGCGCCGATACCCTCCGTGTCGACAGTTTATTAGGCCTGCTCACAGCGAAAAGTGAGAAGCGCATGCCCGCACAAGATCTCGCACGCTTCGAGTTGGAGAAACCACTGGCACGCGTCAAGCTCGGCGCTCAAGAATTTGCGTTTGGTGGAACACAACCACTGACGAATCAACTTTATGTCCACACGCAAGGTGCGGTGTACTTAATCTCACCTGTGTATTTCATCGACGTCATCAAACCGGCCCCGGCGTTTATTTCCAAACAAATATTGGCCGACGACGAAGTGCCAGTCGCTTTTGAGTTTTCCCACTTCGCACTTAAGCGCGTAAACGGCACTTGGCACATGACACCACCAGCCAGCACACTGACGCAAGATAGTGCGAATACCTTTGCCGACGAATGGCGTCACGCGCTCGCCATGAGCGTTCAACCCACAGTTACCCCACAATCCACGACAGTAGTGCGCGTGACCTTCCAGTCCGGCAAGACCGCCAACCTATTTGTTTCACAGGATGCGAATGGTTGGCTACTGCTGCGAGAAGATGAGCACCTCGCCTATCGCTTCACCACACCCGCCGGCAAAACCTTATTAGAACCTGGCTTTGCTCCGAAGTCATAAGCCGCATAAGGAATGTCGCCGTGCCAGAATTGCCCGAAGTCGAAACCACGCGCCGCGGCTTAGCACCGCATCTCGAAGGTCAAACGATTACCTCAGTCATCATTCGTCATCCCACCTTGCGTTGGCCGGTGCCGCAGCAACTCACCACCTTGCTCCCAGGAAAACAGCTGCACCAGATTCAGCGCCGCGCAAAATATTTGTTGTTCGATACCGAAGCGGGCTGGCTCATTGTGCACTTGGGCATGTCAGGCAGCTTACGCGTACTACCTGCTAATACGCCACCAGGCAAACACGATCACTTCGATTTGGTGTTCGCGAACGGCATGGCCATGCGCTTGCATGACCCGCGCCGCTTTGGCGCCGTGCTGTGGGCGGACGACGACCCTAATGCACATCCCTTACTCGCCTCTCTCGGCATGGAACCGATGACCGACGCTTTCACCGCCGAGAAATTTTTTCAGGACACACGCACGCGCTCCGCGCCGATCAAACAAGTGTTGATGGACAGCCACTTATTGGTCGGTGTCGGCAATATCTACGCCAGCGAAGCCTTATTTGTCGCGGGCATCAATCCCAAAACCCAAGCGAAACGACTGAGCTTAGCGCGCGTACAGCGTCTGTGCGACGCGGTGAATATCACGCTGGAACGCGCGATCCGTGCTGGTGGTTCCACCCTACGCGATTTTGTTAAAACCGATGGCGAACCGGGGTATTTTCAGCTAGATGCTGCGGTATATGGGCGTAGCGGCGAGCCTTGCCGAAAATGCGGCGCTCTTATCCGACAAATTCGCCAAGGTCAGCGTTCGACGTTTTATTGCGCTGTTTGCCAGCGCTAATCAAGCACTGTAGTGATTACTCGGGCTTGCTTGCATCGATCAGTTTGCAAGCCAGCTTAATTGAGTTTTTGATTCTGGCCAGATTCCCTACATAAGCGCCTAGCGCCTCCTCAGCGCGCGTCCGCACCACATCGGCAGTCACCAACCCCGCCGCCGCCAACGCGCGAATATCTTCTTGATCGACAACTTCATAACGCGACAACTTGGAAACGGCGAGATCCACTGGGGACAGAAAATACACCAGCACCTTGCGCTTCCCCGCATTCAGCGCTGCGCAAGGGATCGCATCCGCCATGTAATCCTCGTGCATCAATGCAAAGGT